>DATGUI010000277.1:0-3397 GCA_035301405.1 Burkholderiaceae bacterium | reverse complement strand
CTTGCGCCATGTCATCAACTCGCCCGTCCTGGATCCGGCTGTCAAGATGGGCCGGATGCTGCGTCCGCTGCTTCCCGAGCGTCTCAAGGGCAAGCTGCAACCTCCCCCCGAGCCGGGCAGCCTGCCTGCCAGTACACAGGGCTTTGACAACCATGTCCTGCTGCTTGACAGCTGTGTGCAATCCACCTTTGCCCCGCGTATTGACGCGGCAACCGCGAGGGTGCTTGCGCACGTTGGCATCGGCGTCAAGACGGTTTCGGGGTCGGGATGCTGCGGTGCCGTCAATTTTCATCTGAATGCCCAGGACGCCGCCCGCCAGCAGATGCGGGCCAATATTGACGCCTGGTTGCCCGAGCTGGAAAGCGGGCGTATCACAGCCATTGTCATGAACGCATCAGGCTGTGGTGCCACGGTAAGGGAATACGCGCACCATCTGCAGCATGACCCCGTCTATGCCGAGAAGGCCGCCAAGGTGGTCGAGCATGTGGTGGATATCGCCGAAATCATTGCGCCCCATACCGAGACGCTTGGCGAGCTGGTCCAGCAGCTCCCGGAAAAGCCGGTCTTTCATCCTCCGTGTACGCTGCAGCACTGGCAGTCCCTGCGCGGACTTACCGAAAAACTGCTGGCAGACCTGGGTTTTGACTTGCAGCCGTTTGCCGAGTCTCACCTGTGCTGTGGTGCAGCCGGTACCTATTCCGTGACGCAACCCGATATGTCGCGGCAGTTGCGCGAGCGCAAGCTCGAATGCCTGTCTGCCGCCCAGCCTGATGCCATCTTGTCATCCAACATGGGTTGCCTGTTGCATCTGCAGGAAGGCACGTCAATTCCCGCCCGCCACTGGATCGAGTTCCTGGACGATGCCCTTCCCAGCGAGGCAGCCCATGCGTAAACCCCGAGTGGTGGTGGGGATGTCCGGCGGGGTCGATTCGTCCATTGCGGCCTGGCTGCTCAAGGAACAGGGCTACGACGTGCTGGGCCTGTTCATGAAAAACTGGGAAGACGACGATGATTCCGAATACTGTTCGACACGTCAGGACTGGCTGGATGCAGCCAGTGTGGCAGATCTCATTGGCATTGATATTGAAGCTGTGAATTTCGCGGATGAGTACAAGGACAGGGTGTTTGCCAACTTCCTGCAAGAGTACTCGGCAGGGCGTACACCCAACCCTGATGTCCTTTGCAATGCCGAGATCAAGTTCAAGGCATTCCTTGATCACGCCATGACGCTGGGTGCTGAACACATTGCCACAGGGCATTATGCCCGCGTGCGACAGGTCGAGAGCTCCGCCGGCCCGTTCTGGCAGCTGCTCAAGGGTCTGGATCCGACCAAGGATCAGAGCTATTTCCTGCATCGCCTGACGCAATCGCAGCTACAGAAAACGCTGTTTCCCCTGGGCGAACTCGACAAGACCGAAGTCCGGCAAAAGGCACTGGAGCTGAAGCTCCCGGTGGCAGACAAAAAGGATTCAACCGGAATCTGCTTTATCGGTGAACGGCCCTTTCGGGAGTTTCTCAACCGCTATCTGCCCACGGATCCCGGCCCGATCAAGACGCCCGATGGCCAGGTGGTGGGCGAGCACCAGGGCCTGGCCTTCTACACGCTTGGACAGCGCAAGGGTCTGGGCATAGGCGGGGTCAGGGGCCGCCAGGATGCCGATGGTCGTGCCCTGGCCTGGTACACCGCCCGCAAGGACCTGCCAAACAACACGCTTTATGTGGTACAGGGTCATGATCACCCCTGGCTTCTGAGCCACGCACTGTCTGCCCAGGATGCCAGCTGGATTGCTGGCACACCACCTGTCGATGGCGCTTGCCACGCCAAGACGCGATACCGGCAGCCCGATACGCCATGTCAGTTCCGGGATCGGGGTGATGGTGTCTTCGCCTTGCATTTTGACGAGGCACAGTGGGCAGTGACGCCGGGTCAGTCAGCCGTCCTTTATGATGGCGATATCTGTCTGGGTGGTGGCGTCATCACATGACGGATGCCATTGCGTCCCGGCCGTCCGCTTGCGGTTACTACGGGTAAAAACAACAAAAGGATTCTGAATGGACTGGACCATTGTTATTGCCTTGCTGGCACTGGGTGCAACCGTGGGCTTTATGGCGGGTCTGCTTGGCATTGGCGGAGGCATGATGATGGTTCCCTTCCTGACCATGCTGCTGCCATATGTGGGGGTACCCAGCCAGTGGCTGATCCACGCGGCCATTGCCACGTCCATGACGACCATTGTGTTTACCTCCATGTCCAGCGTCCGCGCACATCAGGCAGAAAAAGCCATTCTCTGGCCCATTGTGGCCATCATGGCGCCTGGAGTGGTGGTGGGTGGCCTGTTGTCAGGAGGTGCGGTGTTTGCCTATCTCAGCGGTTTTGGCTTGTCGCTGTTCTTTGCCGTGTTCATTGGTTATTCAGGGTACCGCATGCTCAAGCCCCGGCCTGTCCCCGAGTCCAGAACCATGCCGGGTGCGCCCACCACCTTTGGCGTCGGGGCGGGTATTGGATTCATATCGGGGCTGGTGGGGGCTGGTGGCGGCTTCCTGTCTGTGCCATTCATGACACGCAGCAATATATCGATTCACAATGCCGTGGCAACGTCCGCAGCGCTGGGCTTCTTCATCGCCGTGGCCAATAGTGCAGGTTACATATACTCAGGCTTTTCTGCTGTCGAAGACCAGGCCGGCATGCTGGGTTATATCTACTGGCCTGCCTTGCTGATCATTGCCCTCATGAGTGTACTGACTGCTCCGCTGGGCGCGCGTTATGCACACAGCTTGCCTGTGGCGACGTTGCGGCGTATTTTTGCCTGCCTGCTGTTTGCCTTGTCGGCCTACATGATGGTGAAGGCCTGGCAACAGTTTTAGGGCAGGCTGGCAGAGCAGAGCTCAGCTTTGTGGCGGCTGGGTATTCTGAAACGATGGCCGGCTCATGAGCTTGTCGTAAAGCCGGGCCAGGTTGGTGTGTTCATCGCGCCAGTTGATGTCAGGAAAACGCAAGTCCAGATAGGCCAGGGCACAGCCGGAGGCGATGTCGGCCAAGCTGAAATTGATGCCCATGCAAAATGATTGTTCACCCAGCGTGGCGTCCATGGAGGCCAGGGCGGCAATGATTTTTTCGTTCTGGCGGGCTACCCAGGCATCCGAGCGTAGCTCGGGGGGGCGCTGCGTCTGCTCCGTCCGGATGGCGATGGCGGCATCCTGAATGCCGTCGGCGATGGCCTCCCAGCATTTGGTGGCAGCGCGTTCACGCCCATGTTGCGGGATCAGGCGCCCAACTGGAGACAGCGTATCCAGATATTCGACAATAACCCGGGAATCAAAGAGACAGCCCTGATCATCCATGATGAGGCAAGGCACTTTTCCCAATGGATTATGGGCTTTGACCAGTGCGTTTTCT
>DATGUI010000276.1:0-8179 GCA_035301405.1 Burkholderiaceae bacterium | reverse complement strand
GGAGCCTGTGGCAATGACCGTGGCCCGGACATCAAGCTGGGTGTGATCACCAATCAGAAGACGGGTATCGGACAGAAACCGGGCAGGACCCCGCAGCTTGGTTTCAGCAGCATAATTACCGACGGTATCCACGGCAAAGCTCACGAAGCGATCGCGTTCATCGCGCACTCGTTTCATGACGGCTTCGCCATCGATCACGGGAGATCCAGCCTCAACGCCGAATATCTGGCTGCCGCGTACGGCCTGCGCCGCATCCGCCGCGGCAATCAACAATTTGGACGGCATGCAGCCCACCCGGGCACACATAGTGCCGTAAGGGCCGGACTCAATCAGGACGGGGCGCTTCCCCGCTCGTCTGACAGCACTGAATGCCGTCATGCCTGCCGTACCGGCACCAATAATGGCGACATCCGCCGCGAGCGCTTGTACGGCCATGACTTATTCGCCTGTCCACTCGGTGACGAAGTCGTGGTAATCAGGCCGTTCGCGGGTCGGCAGCTCGCGCATGGCCGTTCCAAATGATACGTAACCCATGAAGCGGTATTCCAGTGGATCAAAGTCCAACGCCTCGGCGACTTCGTCGACGTAGGTGCCCAGGCCGGTGCTCCAGTAGGCCGAGTATCCGAGCATGTGGGCGGCATTGAGCATGTTGACCACGGCAGCTCCCGTTGCCAGCATGCGTTCCTCTTCGGGAATCCGGGTATTGCTGTGATCAATGTAGCAGCCCACCGCCAGCAGGATGGGCACGTTCTTCAACCACTGGCGGGCCCCCGCCGCTTTTTGTGGCGTAATGGGCTCGCCTGCCTCTTCGCAAATACGGATGGCCGTTTCAGCCCATTTTGCCACGGCATCGCCACGCATGAGCCGGAATCGCCACGGCCGCAACTGACCGTGGTCGGGTGCGCGCATGGCTGCCTGCAAGATGGTGTCCAGTTCGGTCTCGGACGGGCCGGGCGCCTGAACAAATTTCATTGACCGACGACCAAGCAAGCTATCAATGGCAGCAGAAGACATGTAAATCCTTAATATTGAGTTGACAGGTATCCATGGAACAAGAAGCCGGCAGGGAACAAATGGGCAGTTCAGGCACTGCGCGCCTTTACCATCAGCGCCTTCATGTCGCTCACGGCCTTTTCCCAACCATCAAAGACCGCCTGGCACACAATGGCGTGTCCAATGTTCAGCTCGGCAATGCCTGGCAAAGCCGCGACCGGATCGACATTTTCATAGTGCAATCCATGGCCGGCGTTGATGCGCATGCCCAGGGCAATGCCTGTAGTCATGCCGTGGCGAATGCGATCAAGTTCTGTCTTTTGTACGGTTTCGTCGCGGGTTTCGGCGTACAGCCCCGTGTGCAGCTCTATCACCTTGGCGCCTGCACGCGCCGCGGCCTTGATCTGTTCTTCGTTGGGATCAATGAAAATGGAAACGCGAATGCCGGCATCGTGAAGACGACTGACGGCTGCGGCCACCTTGTCAAATTCCTTGATGACATCCAGACCCCCTTCTGTGGTGAGCTCTTCACGCCGTTCGGGCACGAGACAGACATCGTGCGGACGAACACGGCAGGCGATGTCGAGCATTTCAGGGGTGACGGCGCATTCCAGGTTCATGCGGGTGCGCAAAAGCGGCCGCATGCGGTCCAGATCGGCGTCCTGAATGTGACGGCGGTCTTCTCGCAAGTGAAGCGTAATCAGGTCGGCACCGGCGTCCTCTGCCCGCAGTGCCGCCTCGACCGGATCGGGATAATCTGTCAGACGTTGTTGTCGCAAGGTTGCCACATGATCAATGTTGACACCCAGTTCTATCATAATGAGACTCCCGCATAGGCGATTAATCAGAAGGTTTGTTTATGCCATCATCATACAACCGGGCCGCATCCACTGAGGTTTTATGCCATCCACCGCCCAATGCCTTGTAGAGTTCAATGCGATTGAGCAGCGATTCCATCCCCAGCTGAAGGAACTGCTGCTGGGTGGTATAGAGGTCCACCTCGGCCGTCTGCACCTGCAGGAAACTGTCTACACCCGTTTCATATCGGATGCGAGCCAGCTCGACTGCTTCCACGCGTGTCTGTTCGAGTTCACGCAGGGCTTCCAGTTCGTCTGAATACGTGGCTTCACCTGCCAGCGCATCCGCCACCTCGCGAAATGCCTGCTGGATGGTCTTTTCGTATTCCGAGACAGCGATATCCTTGCGGGCTTCGGCAACATCAAGCGTTCCGCGTTGACCTCCTCCAAAGATGGGCGTCTGGAGTTGCGGCGAATATTGCCAGTAGCGATTGCCGGATCCGAACAGTCCACCCAGCTGCGGGCTGGCAAAGCCCAGCAGGCCCGTGATGGAAATATTGGGAAAAAAGGCAGCCCGAGCAGCGCCAATATCCGCATTACGGCTCTTGAGATTATGCTCGGCTGCAACGATATCGGGCCGACGAACCAGCAAGTCGGAGGGCAGACCAGCCGGAATGCTTGCTATAAGCTGATCCCTGCCAAACGTGGCGGGCTCGGGCAGGCCGTCAGACACCGACGTGCCAACCAGCAGTTCGAGTGCGTTGAACGCACGGCTCTGCTGTCTGTCGATGGCAGACAGATCAGCCTTGACCGCCTGCAACTGCGAGCGAGCCTGATTGATATCCAGTGCCGAGGCAACGCCAATATCGTAGCGTGCCTGGACCATGTCGAAGGTTTCCTGACGACTGCCTTGGGTCTTGAGCATCAGCGATTTGAGTTCGCGGGCCGTACGATAGCGGAAATAAGCCTCGGCCACCTGGGCAATCAGGTTGATATGAACCGTTGCATGGGCCTGTTCCGTGGCCAGATACTGCTCGAAGGCCGATTCGCTGAGATTTTTCAAGCGGCCAAAGAAATCAATCTCAAATGCGGTCAGCCCAATGCCGGCGGTGTAGACGCGGGACACGGAATCCGACTCGGGACCGCCGATACGCAAGTCACGCGGGTTGCGCGTGTGCTGAGCGTTGGCGCCTATGCCAATGGTCGGCAGGCGGTCACTTTGTGCCACGCCGTACATGGCGCGCGCTTCTTCGACGCGGTCGGCAGCAATGCGCAAATCACGATTGTTGTCGAGTGCCAGTTCAATGAGCGCGTGCAGTCGTGGGTCGTGGAAGAACTCGGACCATCCCAGTGCCGCTGCAGGTGTGCGGTCTCCCGTGTCAGCCGTGACACCCGTTTGTCCGAACGAATCCGACACTGGCATCTCGGGGCGCTCGTATGTGGGCGCAAGCGAACAACCCGCCAGCACCATGCCCAGCGCCAACGCGGCGGCCGCAGGCTTCAGAAAGGGAAAGGAATTCATGAAGACCTCTCGTCAGTATCAGGCGCCGTGTTGTCTGACAGGCTTTCAATGAGCGCCTGCCGGTCGGCTGCTGCCTTTTCTTCGGCCTGCGCTTGTTTGGCACTGGCGCCCAGCAGTTTGGGCCGGGTCTTGAACAGCGAGAGCACCACAACAAAGAAGGTCGGAACAAACAGCACCGCCAGCGGTGTCGCAGCCAGCATGCCCCCGAATACGCCCAGGCCCACGGCGTTCTGGCTCGCCGAGCCGGCACCAGTTGCCAGTACCAGTGGGGATACCCCCAAAATGAACGCAAACGAGGTCATGAGAATCGGGCGGAACCGGAGCCGGGCGGCTTCCATGGTCGACGCCACCAGGCTATCGCCCCGTGCGTAGGCATCTTTGGCAAACTCGACAATGAGAATGGCGTTTTTTGCAGCCAGACCGATAACGGTCACCATGCCAACCTGGAAGTAGACGTCGTTGGACATGCCCATGGCGGTTGTGAGCCCCACTGCTCCCAGCATGCCCAGAGGCACCATCAGCATGACCGATACGGGGATGGCCCAGCTCTCGTACAGTGCAGCCAGAACCATGAAGACCACCAGCACAGCCAGCCCCAGCAATATGGTTGTCTGGTTTCCTGCCTGGATTTCCTGGTAGGACAAGCCGGTCCACTCGTGACCAAAACCGCCTGGCAACTGTTGCATGAGGTTTTCTACTTCGGCCATGGCTTCGCCTGTTGAATAACCCGGCGCGGCCGCTCCGGAAATGCGCAGGGACTCATAACTGTTGTAACGGACAATCTGCAGCGGGGCCTGACCCCATTCCAGATTCACAAATGATGACAGTGGAACCATTCGGCCTTCGTCGTTGCGGGCATTGAGCTTGAGCACGTCTTCAGCTTGCATGCGGAAATCAGCGTCAGCCTGCACCCAGACGTTCTGTACCCAGCCCTGATTGGTGTATTTTCCGACATAGGACGAGCCCATGCCGGTTGAGATCAATTGCGCTGCCTCCTGAAAGTCCACGCCCAGGGCCGCCGCCTTGTCGCGATCAATGTTGAGACGCAACTGCGGTCCGGGGGCCAGCCCCGTGATGCGGGCATCGGCAATGACCGGGCTTTCGCTGGCCATTTGCAGCAATTGCTGAGCAGCTTCGTTAAGCGCGCCCTGACCGGCTGACGCGCGATCTTCCAGACGAAGGTCAAAACCGGTGGCGGTACCCAGTTCGGAAATGGCCGGAGGAACAATCGAGAACACCATGGAATCCGGCAGGCCAAACAGCAGGTTCTGGGTAGCCTGCCCGGCGATGGCCTGAGCCGAATCCTGCGGCCCCTTACGCTTGGCAAAGTCTTCAAGTGTGATGAAGCTGAGCGCGGCGTTCAGGCCATTGCCGTTGAAACTGAAACCTTGCACGGCGACCATGTTCTTCACCACAGGAAGATCCAGAAAATAGCCTTCCACCTGCTTGATGATATCCATGGTGCGGTTGGCAGATGAGCCGGCCGGCAACTCGATATTCGCGATGACATAACCCTGATCCTCTTCAGGGAGAAAGCCAGTGGGCAGACGCAGATACATCCAGCCCAAGGCAATGACAAGGATCAGGTATACGAGCATCATGCGGGCACCCCGCCTGACCGAGCGCCCCACCCAACCCTGATAACGTTGCGTGACGCGATCAAAACCCCTGTTGAACCAGCCAAAAAAGCCTCGTTTGGTCATGGCGCTGCCCTTGGCAACGGGCTTGAGAATGGTGGCACACAGAGCGGGTGTGAAGGTAAGGGCCAGAAAGGCGGAAAACAGGATGGACACCGCCATGGCCACGGAGAACTGCTGGTAAATGACCCCCACGGATCCGGACATGAAACCCAGTGGCAAGAAGACCGTGGTGAGCACCAGCGTCATGCCGACGATGGCGCCCGTGATCTGGGGCATGGCCTTGCTTGTCGCGGCCTTGGGCGGCAAGCCCTCTTCAGACATGATGCGCTCGACGTTTTCCACCACCACGATGGCGTCATCCACCAATATCCCGATGGCCAGGACCATGGCAAACATGGTGAGCACATTGATGGAGAATCCCAACGCACTCATGACGGTGAGCGCACCCATCATTGCTACAGGCACCACCAGCGCCGGAATGACGGTGTAGCGTACGTTTTGCAGGAAGACGAACATGACCACGAACACCAGGCCCATGGCTTCAAGCAAGGTTTGCAGGACCTGCTGAATGGACGTCTTCACGTAGGGTGACGTGTCGTAGGGAATGTCGTAGGTAATGTTGTCCGGGAAGAATTCGGCGAGCTCTTCCATTTTTTCCGAAATGCCTTCTGCCGTGGACAGGGCGTTGGCATCGGGTGTCAGGGAAATGGCAAACGCGGCGGTAGGCTTGCCGTTCAGGCGTGCGCCAAACTGGTAGTTATCGGCACCGACTTCGAGACGTGCGACATCCTTGAGGCGGACCGTGGAACCATCAGGCAAGGCCCGCAAGACAATATTCCCGAACTCCTCGACAGTTTCCAGCTGGCCATTGACCACAATGGGCGAAGCCACGCGCTGGTCGTCAGGCGTGGGAGGTGATCCGAGAATGCCACCCGACACCACCACATTCTGGCTGGCCACGGCGCTATTGATTTCTGCCATGCTGAGTTCATAGCCAACCAGTTTCTCGGGATCGACCCATATGCGCATGGCACGCGGTGACGCAAACAACTGGAACTTTCCGACGCCAGGTACGCGGGAGATGGGGTTCTGGATGTTGCGAGTGATGTAGTCGGCGATGGCGGTCTGGTCCATCGACCCATCTGTCGACGACATGGCAACCACCAGCAGGAAGCCGGTATTGGCCTGTTCGACCTTCAGGCCCTGCTCGATGACAGCCGCCGGCAGCTTGGACGTAATATTGGACAGGCGGTTTTGCACATCCACCTGTGCCAGGTCGGGATCCACGCCCGGCTCGAAGGTAGCAGTGATTTCTGCCCGACCGTATGAATCGCTCACCGATTCGTAATACAGCAGTCCCTTGGCACCGTTGAGCTCGTTTTCAATGATGGTGGCTACAGAGTTGGAGACATCATCGACGGAGGCACCAGGATAGGTGGCCGAAATCTGAATGGCAGGCGGGGCGACTTCCGGATATTGGGAGACTGGCATGCCTGGAATGGCCAGAATACCTGCCAGACTGATGGCCAGCGCAACAACCCATGCAAAAATCGGGCGATCAATGAAAAACTGTGGCATAAACGCTTATCCGTTATCGGGCCGGTTCATCGTCAGCGGGAGACGGCTGGCTGTCTGGTGCATCACCGTCTGCTTCGCCACCCGGCTCGCTGGCATGGGCCTCGTCCTGGGAGGCTGCTGATTGGCGCTTCCAGGGCATGGCTTGTACCGGCGCCCCCGGACGGGCTTTCTGAAAGCCTTCCACCATGACGGTGTCACCCGCTTCAAGCCCTTTCCTGATGATGGTGCCGCCATCGACCCGGGCACCCGTCTCGATGGAAACCGGCGACACCTTGCCGTCCTTGACGAGCATGAGGGTGTTGAGCCCGTCTGCACCGCGCTGGATGGCCTGATCGGGCACAATGAGCGCATTGTCGTCCACACCCTGCGGCAGGCGCACCCGGACATACATGCCGGGCAGCAGCACCTGGTCGGGATTGGGGACCTCGGCACGCAGGCTGACCTGACCGGTTTTGGGATCAACGGTTACACCTGAAAACAGGAGCTCACCAGGATGTTCATAAGGACTGCCGTCTTCAAGGAGCACCGTGACAACCGGATTGCCCTCGGAAGACTGGCGCAGCTCACCGCTTTCCAGCGCCTTGCGAAGCTGGGCCAGCTCGGTGGAGGAGCGGGTCAGATCCACATAGACGCGGTCTATTTGCTGTACCTTGGCCAGCAGTGTGGCACTTGAGGCACTGACCAGGGCACCTTCCGTGACCAGCGACTTGCCAATGCGCCCATCGATGGGTGAGGTGACTTCTGTATAGCCCAGGTCAATTTCTGCACTCTGCAGGGCCGCTTCGGCCGCCGCAATGGCTGCCCTGCCCTGTGCCGCCTGCGCCCGCGCGTTGTCGTACTCCTGCCTGCTGACGGCGTTGCGCTCGATCAGCTTGGCATAACGGTTGGCCAGCGCCTCGGCCGATTCGATGTCTGCCCTGGCCTGCTGCAGTTGCGCCTTGGCCTGGTCACGCGCCGCCTCGTAGGGAGCCGGATCAATGGTGAACAGGCGCTGGTCTTTCTTGACGTCAGAACCTTGCCTGAAATTGATCTGATTGACGATGCCCGTGACGCGCGCGCGGATTTCGGCATCCTTGATCGCTTCGACCCGACCAGGAAGATCGACCGTAATTTCAGCCGAGGTGGGCTCGACTTCGATGACGCTCACGGGCACCTGCATGCCTTCGGGCGCTGATTGGGGCTTGTCATTGCAAGCGGTCAACAAAAACAACAACGACAGGCTTGCAGCGCTGGCTGTAAGCCTGATCAGCCGCCTGGAATAGGACATGTAATTTCTCCGTTACAGGATAGAACGGTCAGAATGGGGCAACCGTAACGAATTTTTCTGAAACAGAAAGTATAGGACAATCCGCTTTGATGCGGTGCAAAACAGTCATTACATTACGTTTCTGCAAGGGGGGGTCTTTGCGTCAGCCCAGAAGCAGGCTGTCGTCCGAGATGGCTTCGCCCTGATCGCGCTCGAAACGGGCCAGCAAATCGGGTACGCCCATCCCGGCCCGGTCGGCACCGGAAACATCCAGCACGACATGCCCCTGGTGCAGCATGATGGTCCGTTCGCCCACATCCAGCGCCTGCTGCATGCTGTGCGTCACCATCATGGTGGTCAGCCCATGCTCCTTGACAATATTTTCAGTGAGCTCAAGCACAAA
>DATGUI010000275.1:0-2596 GCA_035301405.1 Burkholderiaceae bacterium | reverse complement strand
CGAAATCCGCGAGGAAACGCTTCCCGAGGCCGTAAGCAATCTTACCGAAAGGGGCGTGGAAATCATCGGTGAACTATCCGTCCCCGGTGGGTTGACCGCGTATGCGGCCATTGCCAAGCAGCAACCACTGGCCATTTATCTGACCCCTGACCAGGAGCACGTCATCATCGGCACCATGATGGATGCCGATGGCATGGATGTGGCAACCGAGGCGCTGGAAGACGCAACGGTTGGCGTCTGGACAAAGCAGACCTGGGATCTGCTGTCCGAAAGCACCTGGATTGCCGACGGATCAGACGATGCCGACAAGGTCATCTACATGTTCACCGACCCCAATTGTCCCTTCTGTCACAAGTTCTGGACCCAGGCACGCCCGTGGGTCGAAGCGGGCAGGGTACAGATCCGGCATATTCCGGTTGCCCTGCTGGCGGATACCAGCGCAGGCAAGGCGGCTGCCTGGCTGACGGCCGATGATCCCTCCCAGGCGCTGCATGACCATGAAAGCGCTGGCCTGGAGGCCGGCTCCGAACCGCTGGCTGACATCCCTGAAGCCATTGCCGACCAGCTTGCCGATAATCAGGAGCGCATGGATACCCTGCAGATAGAAGGCACGCCGGGCATCTTTTACTTTGATGACGACAACAAGCTGCAGATTCAAAGGGGGGCACCACTGGATGAAAACCTCCCCGCCATTCTGGGCCCGGAGCCCTGATATCTCTCTTCATGGTTAAAGCACATCATGTCTGACACGGTTACCATTTCACCCGAAATCCGCGTGGGCAATGCCTTGCCTTTTGTCCTGTTCGGCGGCATCAATGTCCTGGAATCCCGTAATCTGGCTCTGGAAGCGTGCGCAGCCTATGCGGCCGTGACCAAAAAGCTGGGTATACCGTATGTGTTCAAGGCATCGTTTGACAAAGCCAACCGCTCGTCCATTCACTCATACCGTGGCCCCGGCCTGGAAGAAGGCCTCACACTGCTGCGAGAAATCAAGGAAACATTTGACGTTCCTGTCCTTACCGATGTACACGAGCCATGGCAGACGCCACTTGCCGCCGAAGTGGCTGATGTCCTGCAGCTGCCCGCCTTTCTGGCCCGACAAACCGACCTGGTCATCGCGCTGGCCAGGACGGGCAGGGTAATCAACATCAAGAAGCCGCAGTTTCTCAGTCCTGGGCAAATGAAAAACGTGGTAGAAAAATTTCACGAAGCAGGAAACAGCAAGTTGCTGCTGTGCGACCGGGGCACCTGTTTCGGCTATGACAACCTGGTCGTCGACATGCTGGGCTTTGATGTAATGAAAAAGGTGTCAGGCAATGCGCCGGTCATCTTTGATGTCACGCACGCCTTGCAGCAGCGCGACTCGCTGGCGGGTGCTTCAGGAGGCCGCCGCGAGCAGGCCCCCGAACTGGCACGGGCCGGCATGGCCATCGGGCTGGCCGGGCTGTTTCTGGAAGCCCATCCCGATCCTGACCAGGCATTGTGCGACGGGCCCAGTGCATTGCCACTGGATCAGCTGGAACCGTTTCTGACCCAGATGAAGGCCATCGACGACCTGGTCAAAAGCTTTTAAGCGCGTCCGGCTGCAGGAACCGGGAAGTCATCCCAGCACAGTAAGTGCACCACGCAACCTGAAAGGTGGTGAACAGGCAGCTATCCTGATAAAAAGGGACAGGTGGCGCGGTCTCCACAGCCATTATGTAAATCTTGTCAGAACACGGACTTTACATAATATACATTATGCGCCTTACTGGGCTCATAAAGTCACCATTTCTTCTGCGTACACATAATATATTTCTCATAATTAAAATCATAGAACGGCAGATTAGTCAATACGGAAAAGCTGGCATACAATCACAGAAGCTTGACAAGCATCAAGCTAGCCGTCTTTAGCAGCATTTAACGGAGGAAATATGACCCATCCAACAAACCCAACACGCAGGCGTCTGCTTGTGACAACCGGAGGCGCACTGACGTGGGCTGGCCTCACCAGCCTCAGCCACGCCGATATGGGTGAAAAGGAAGAAGCCGCCAAGGCCGCTGCAGCCGCCAAGGAGACCGACAAGGCCTTTCCCGACTATGTTGCCTGGAAAGACGCTGACAGCATGATTCTGCACAGTAGCAATACCATAGAGACCAAGCGCACGGCATTTGGACAAAGTGGCATTACTCCTGTCAATCGCCTTTATGTGCGTAATAACGTCAACCCACCTTCCAACGATATCGTTGAGGATCCCGACGCCTGGGAAGTGGAAATCGCCGGGGTGGACTCCCCCAAGACCCTTACTGTGGCAGAACTCAAGCAATTGGGCACCACCAGTGTGGCCATGGTGCTGCAGTGCGCTGGTAATGGTCGTGGCTGGTTCCCGCATGAGCCCAGCGGAACCCAATGGGAAACGGGCGCTGCCGGTTGCGTCGTCTTTACCGGTGTTCCGGTCAAGAAAGTACTTGAAGCCTTGGGCGGCATGGACAGCGACGCCAAATACATGACCGGAACGGGCGGAGAGGAAATCCCCGAGGGCATTGATCCCGATACCGTGCGTGTGGAACGCTCGGTGCCACTGGAAGCCGTTGAAGACGCCCTCCTCGCCTGGGA
>DATGUI010000274.1:0-3649 GCA_035301405.1 Burkholderiaceae bacterium | reverse complement strand
CTCGACAGTGGCTGCTGCCACGCTGGGGGCCAGCGCGTTGCAAGCGCCCGGCCGTGTCATGACCCGTTCCAATGAGCACGATGATTGGGATGAGTTTTAAGCCGTGAGACAGGGGCTGTTGTGAACACCAATTGGCTGCATCGCTGGACAGCATGTGTTCTGGTTGTTCTGGGCCTGATGATGGGCTCGGGACCTGCTTCAGGACAAACACAAGAGCCCAACCTGCGCGTGGGTGTTTACCATCTCCCTCCCCAGGTGTTTTTGACCGAAGGCAACAACATCGGCGGCATCTTTGGTGAACTGCTGACAGAAATTGCCAAGCTCGAGGGTTGGCGCATCGAGCCCGTCCACTGCCACTGGCAACAGTGTCTCGACTTGCTCAAAGCAGACAGAATTGATCTGCTTCCCGATGTTGTCTACACCCCGGACAGAGCCCGGGTCATTCAGTTTCAGGGCACCCCCATTCTGGAAACCTGGGCGCAGGTTTACGCTGCCCCGGGGACCGACATTGGCTCATTTCCCCAGCTGGCCAACAAGCGTATCGCCATACTGGCCGGGTCGGCACAATACGATTACCTGGAAAGCGAGCTGAACAATCGGGAGTTGACGGCCAATATCACGACGGTTGAAGACACGTTGCAAGCCTTCCAGGCATATGCTGCCGGCAAGGTTGACGTTGTCATCACCGACTTCTTCTTTGGCAAGAAAACGGCAGCCACCCATGGCTTGACCGCCATGCCCCTGCTGTTCATGCCAAGCTGGCGACACTTTGCCGCTCCCATGGACGCCAACCCGGCCATACTGGATACGATTGACACCTACGTCAAACGCTGGCGCGCCAATCAGTCGTCGGTTTACTACCGCATTCTGGCACGCTGGGAAGCAAGCAACCGTCAGCCGGCAACGCCCTGGTACAGACACTGGTCGGCCCCGGTGCTGGCCGGACTGATGTTCATTGGCCTGCTCGCTATGGTGGCATTCAGACAACATCAACGCAAACTGCTCAGACGCACGGACTATCTCGAGCAGCATGACAACCTTACCGGCCTGCCAAACCGCCAGGTGTTGACCAGCCGGCTTGAGCAAGTCTTGCAGATTGCCATGACAGACAAGCGGCACTTCAGTGCCCTGCTCAAGATCAACCTGGATGGCTTCAAGCGTGTCAACGATACGGGCGGCCATGCCGCGGGCGATCATCTCCTTCAGGCGACCGCCGACTGCCTGCTGGAGCACACGCGCGAACGGGACACGGTCTCCCGACTGGGCGCCGATGAGTTCATGGTGCTGCTGGTACAGGTTGGAAAAACCCGTGCTCAGGCCGCCAACAATGCCATGCGGGTTGCCAAGAAACTGAATTATCAGCTGGCCAACCTTTGCATCCCCGTCAATAACGTTGATTACCACGCCCGTGCAAGCTTTGGCCTGACCTTGCTGAACGATGGCATGGACGATGCCGATACACTGATGTATCAGGCGGATCTGGCCATGCAGCAAGCCAAGGCCAGCGGCGGAGAAAATGCAGTTTTCTATAACGCCTCGATTCAACAGGAAGTTCAGAAACGCATGCAGCTGGAGCAAGACCTGTTCAAGGCCATTGGTACCAGTCAACTCAGGATGGTCGTGCAGCCGCAAATTGATCGGAATGGGGATACGGTCGGGGCCGAGTTGCTGATGCGCTGGGATCACCCCGAAGAAGGCATTGTTGCGCCGGATGTGTTTATCCCCCTCGCTGAGGAAACCGGCTTCATCCATGAGCTTACGCGCTGGTCCGTTACTGTGGCCTGTGACCTGGCAAATGAACTTCAGGATCGTCAGCTCCCCTACACCCTGTCAGTGAATATCAGCCCCAAGTGCATCAGAAGCACCGACTTTGCCGTCTTTGTCGAGGAGACACTCAAGCAGACGGGTGTACCAGGGCACCGACTGATCTTTGAGGTCACGGAAGGGGTCTGGATACAGAATATCGAGCATGTCCGCAGTGCCATGCTTGCCTTCACTGAAATGGGCATACAGTTTGCCATGGACGATTTTGGCAGCGGCTATGCCAACCTGGCTTATCTCAAACACCTGCCCCTGTCAGAACTCAAGATAGACAAGAGCCTGGTACATGGCATCCCCGACGACAGCAACAGCACGGCCATCAGCAACTTCATCATCTTGCTGGGCCAGCAACTGAATATGCGGGTGGTGACAGAAGGCGTGGAAACTCGAACTCAATCACTCTTCCTGTATAGCCGGGGCTGCAACGCCCAGCAGGGCTATTTGCACGCCCGCCCCATGCCAATACCCGATTGGCTGATTTCCGTTACCCCTGCGCGCTCCCGACCGGACTCCGGCACAAGACAAGCGCTCTAGGCATCCCTGATGCCGGTTTTAGTGCTCCCATATTACCATCGTGCTAATCAGTTAACAATTCTTGCATTGGGAAATATCCGTATCACCCCTAATATTAGAGTGGATATGTTCTTGTGGCAGACTTGGCAACTGAATCTGGCGGGTATATGTGAGCAAACTCGGAAAAACAATCAAACGGCTTCGCACGGAACGCGGCCTGTCACAACGTGAATTGGCTGCCGCTGCAGGCATGGGACAAAGCGACATCTCCAAGCTGGAACGTGGCGCGGTCGCTGAAACGACAGGCATTGTCCGCCTGGCCATCGCACTGGACGTCAGCCCCGTCTACCTGGAAACGGCGGATGACCGATATGCAGGGCTTGGGGCGCTGGGCGCCATTCCCCTCTCGGAAGCTATGGATTTTCGGTCCATTGTTTCCATGACAGACTGCGCCATGGCGCCCACCCTCATGTCGGGCGATTTGCTTGTCATCGACAGTGAGACAACCATGGTGACTGACAATGCCATTTACGCCTTCTCGCTGAACGAAACGCTGTTTGTGCGCCGGCTATTCAATAATGGCGCATGCGGCACCATGACGGCGCGCCCGGACAATACCCGGCATCCCTCGTTTGTTCTGGGTACGTCCACATCAGAAAAACTGCAAATACATGGTCGGGCCCGCTTTGCCTGGCGGACGATCCAACTCTGACGCCGCGGAATAATTACTGGCAAAACTTGAGCACGGATGAACCCGACCCGCTAAAGAGTTGGGGCCAGCGGCAAGGACAGAAGAGTACGCTTGATACTTCTGTAGAAACATCTAATCATGCCAATGCCACACAAGCGTGATCTTACAAACCCGTTCGAATTTATCCGACGTCATGCACGATACGCTAGCGTATGTCACCAGGAACAAACAAGCATAGCAGTGTGGAAGACATGGTGAAGTTCGCCAGGACGCGCCCCGCTATCGAACGGCAACACCTGCAAGAATTCCTTGAGCTTGACGATCCGTATACGTTATCGGTAGACGTGGCCGCTGCCGAACATGCTGCAGACGGCGCCAACAACGAGCATCTGAACGAACGTCTGTGCACCATGCGCGTCAATACAATCGAGCTCGGCCTGAAGGATGGTGAAATCAAAAAACCGGTTGCCGCCAGTGCCCGAGCTATCAATATGGAAAAGCATCTGACCGTGCCATGATCAGATAACTATTTTGCAGGCATGCCTGTGGAACTGGAGGCCAAGCCCGCCCCTGGATACCGCTTCAGTCACTCGTCCATGAAGGGCTTGAATATCGGCGCGCACA
>DATGUI010000273.1:0-9429 GCA_035301405.1 Burkholderiaceae bacterium | reverse complement strand
ATCCGCTGGGTGATGCCCCTGGAAATGAGTCGTGACGCCCTCGCCGCCATACAAGACAGCCGCAATACCGAACTCGAAACCGAGGTGTTCGCCTATGGCCGCATGCCCCTGGCATTTTCCGCCCGATGCTTTACGGCCCGCCATCGCAATGTACCGAAAAACAACTGTGGCTATGTGTGTATCGAGCATCCTGATGGCCTGTTGCTGCAAACACGCGAAGCCCAGCCCTTTCTAGTGCTGAACGGCATACAGACCCAATCTGCTCTGGTCTACAACCTGGTGCACGAGCTGGACCAGTTGAAAGCGCAACGGGTCGATGTGGTTCGCATCAGTCCGCAAGCGGCGCATACCCCGGACATCATTCACTTTTTCAGGCAAGTCATGGATGGTGAGATGACGGGCGCTCAGGCTTATGAGCACATGCTGCCGCTGATGCCCACGGGGGCGTGCAACGGCTACTGGCACGGCAAGCCGGGGCTGGATCAACTCGTTGCCTAGCCGTTTGATTGCGACTGTTACCGGATTTCATGTTGTCTATGCTTTCCACCTTGCCGCCCGTCCCCGCACCGCTCGCCCGCCTTGCCGCCAAACTGCCGGCCTACCCCGGTTCATGGTTGTTTGCTGCCGGGTTGAACCGGTTCTTGCGCCATCATTTTCCGGAAGATACCCTGGAGGCCATGGAAGACAAGGTCGTCTGCATTCATGTTCGTGATGCCGAGGTGGCCTTTGATGTCCAGTGGCAAGGGCAGCGGTTTCAGGCCGTCGCGCCTGGCGCCGACGTTGCCCTGACCATTTCTGCGACGGTGGCGGACTTCTGGTGTCTGCTGCAGCGACACGAAGACCCGGATACCCTGTTCTTCAATCGGCGGCTGACCATGAAGGGCGATACCGAATTGGGGCTCTGGATCAAGAACTCGCTGGACGCCATCGACCTGTCCGATGTGCTTCCGGGCGGGTTCGTCGCTCGTTCTCCGGGTCACGCCGGCAAACGTTGAATCTTGTGCTGAAGCTCGTGCAGATTGCAGGGTGTGCCCGGCCAGAGTCGGGTGATGATCAGGGTGGTGGCCATAGGCACCAGCGCTGCCAGCAAAAAGGATTCAAGCAGGGTGTCCATGGGCCCGTCTGCTGACGGAAACATGCTCAATCCCGCGGCCAGGCCGGCAAGCGTGGCAATCAGGGCGACGCCTTCACTGCATCGTCGACTGTACAGTCCAAAAAATACCGGAAACGCCGCTGCTGAACAAAACAGGTCGGCCAGAAGAAACAGGTAAAGTACGCTATAGCCCTGTGCCGATATGACCCAGACGGGCAGGGCGAGCAATAATATGGCCAGACGAGAAAGCTGCATCAGCCGGGTTGCCGACGCACTGGGAAAGAGTCGCCGGGCATGCACGGCCAGCAGGCTGGATAGGGCGCTGATGGCGGTATCCGCACTGCTCATGACCAGCGACAAGCCAAGGGGAATCAACAGCACGGCAAACAAGCTGGGCAGAACGGGTGCCAGCACACTGAATACAGCCACCGAGCTGTCTGAACCGGCATTCCGAGCCACAAAGGCCAAGCCAAACAGACCCATGACAAAGACAACCGGCCCCACCAGCAGGCCGCCAAGCAGAAAGCCCCGCCGCATCGCGGCGGTGGAATGCGCCGCGTATACCCGCTGCCAGTTACCCTGGTGAAACAGGCCGGTCAGCAAGATGGCAACAAAAAAGGTCAGACCGGCCTTCCAGCCCGTGGTGCTGTTGAATGCCAGCAGTTCCGGTCGGGCGGTTTTCAGTGTTTCTGCAACCTCGGCGGCGCCACCACTGATCTGCCATCCCGCAATAATCAGCGCAGCCAGCAAGGGCAAGATGATGATCATCTGTATCTTGTCGGTAAAGATGGACGCCCGCAGGCCTCCCCAGGCGGTGTAAAGCAGCGTGCATCCCAAGACAATGCCGGCGGTCAGCCAGAGAGGGATGGGCGCGATCATGGCTACCATCTTGGTCATGGCAGTGATTTCGGCCGTCAGCGTGATCAGAAGATAAAAGAGTGTGATCAGAAGGACCAGCGCGTAAAAGCGCTTGCCATAGCGCGCCATCACAAATTCCGTCAGACCATGCCCACCCGGAATGAGTTCACGTATCCGTTTGCCCAGCGGGATCATGACCAGACGCGGAGACATGGCTCCCATCGCATAGCCGGTAATGCCCGCCAAGCCGGCCCATGCGCCCGCCTGTGCAGGCGCAAACAGGATCCATGCGCCCAGCGAGGATGCCAGCAAGGTCAGCACGGTGGCAGTGACCGATTGGCTGTTGCGGGCCACCATGAAGTCGTCCATCGTGACCGGGCCGCGTCGTGCATACCAGACGCCGGCCAATGCAAAGCCTGCCGAAAACAGGATGAGCCAAGTGAGTACGAACGTGTCCCGCATGCGAGTCCTTTTCAATGAACGCCACGTGGTAATGCGCCGTCAGATCAGGTGACGGCGCAATCATCGAAAAGGAAGGGGTGCTGGCGAAGATGGCGTCCTTCCCTTCGCCGGTATGAGCCGGATCAGGTTCTAAGGGTTACCGCTTGCGTTGCGGCGTCTCAGCCCGATGTCTCGGACGCCCCCAGGATCTGGACAAAAATGTAATGCAGACGCCGCGAAGCGTCAAGTCGCGGTTGTGTGCTGCGTCAAGGGGAAGGTGGGTGCAGGCTGGCAGAAGTGTCGTCTACTGTGGCAATGCGGGTATGATATTTATTATTCGTTTTGTTGTATGGAGTGGGGGAGAAATGTCATTTTCAGACGAAGAGTATGCGCTCAGATGCGATCTGGCCGCCGTGTTTCGTGCCATGGCCAGGCTGGGCATGGCCGAGCAGATTGCCGGTCACAATTCCGTGAAGGTGCCCGAGAGCATATCCGGGCCCGAGCCCATGTTCCTCATCAATGCCAGGGGCTATCATTTTTCTGAAATTACCGCCAGCAATCTGCTCTTGTGTCGCCAGGATGGCACTGTTGTCCGCGGCGACGGCGAGCTGCGCAAGGTTGCCTTTCATATCCATGCCGGCATTCATGTCCATAACCCGTCGGCTGTCTGTGTGTTGCATACCCACCCGCATTACCTGACGGCGTTGTCACTGATCGAGGGCGGTCGCATGCCTTTTGCGCACCAGAACGACATGTTTCTGAACAGCCGCATTGCCTATGATGACGACTACCAGGGCTTTGCGCTCAGCGACGAAGAAGGCAAGCGCGTGGCGGGTATTCTCGGCGAGAAGACCATTCTTGTCATGGGCAGCCATGGCGTTACCGTTGTGGGCCCCTCCATTGCCGATGCGTTTGACGAGCTCTACTTTGCCGAGCGCACGTCCATGTACCATTTCACTGCCCTGAGCACGGGCCAGAAACTGCGTACCCTGTCTGCCGACCTGGATATGCAGCACAACGGCCCGTGGTCAGACTACTTTGATGCCCGATTGCATCTGGACAGCTGGCGACGAATCCTCGACAAGACCGAGCCGGATTACAAGGACTGAAGCAGGTCAACCACCCGAGTCAATTATCTGACTTGTGTTCAGGCATGTTCTTGCGCGGTGTGGCAGCCAGTTCTTCAAGCTCCTTTTCCGACATGGACTCGTACATGGATTTTGAGGCGCCCTGAAGTTCGCCAACCTTGATTTCCTTCCGTTTGGCAGCCAGCGCGGCGCCGGCTGCCTTTTGCTGTGCTTTCGATTTTGCAGGCATGATGGGGACTCCTGTCTGTGTCTGTGTACGCCTGAAATAGCTGTATATTCAGCATAGGGCGGTCATGGTCGGGAGCTCAACGGTTTTCCGTAACCGGGTGATTCAGAGTGTTGATCAAATCCCCTGTCGTAGGTTCCGGTTACTCACAGTTTCTGTGGATAACCCTATTGAGAACCTCGATAAAAACATGTGGACATGCCGGGGTGAGCTTGCTTGAGCAACAATTGCTCCGGTGTGCATCCGTGTTGATCATTCACGCGCATATAATATTATGTAGAGATGTATGGTCAGCCAGCCGTCTGCCTGGCTCTGATTGAGGAAGACGATGAACACTGCACCCCCATCCAGCCATGTCGATGTGGTCGGCAGTGTGGTGCGGATTCGAGGTGGTGTGGTGGATGTGCATTTTCCGCAGTACCTGCCTCGTATCCACGAGATGCTGCGCATCGACGACATGGTTCTGGAGGTGGCGGCCCTGCGGGCAGCGCATGTGGTGCGTTGCATCGCGTTGGCGCCGACACGGGGTCTGGCGCTGGGCGAGCGGGTACAGGCGACCGGGTCTCCCATCGAGGTGCCCGTGGGGGAGGCCGTCCTGGGCCGAATGCTGAATGCACTGGGGCAGCCGCTGGACAATCTGCCGCCACCCGCGACGGCTTTGAGGCGTCCCGTGTATCGTCCGCCTCCGCCCTTGTCCGAACGCGCATTGCAAGGCGAAGTCCTGGAAACCGGCATCAAGGCGCTGGACCTGTTGTCGCCCATCGAGCGGGGCGGGAAGACGGGGCTTTTTGGTGGCGCCGGCGTGGGCAAGACCGTACTCATCACCGAACTGATCAACAATACCGTTCAGCATTATCAGGGAGTCAGCCTTTTTTGCGGTATTGGCGAGCGCTCCCGCGAAGCCGAAGAACTGTACCGCGAGATGGGTGAGGCGGGCGTCAGGGACAGAACCGTCATGCTGTTCGGCCAGATGAACGAGGCGCCGGGCATCCGTTTTCTGGTTGGCCAGAGTGCATTGACCATGGCGGAGTATTTTCGTGACGACTTGCAGCAGGATGTCCTGCTGTTGATGGATAATGTCTTTCGGTATGTGCAGGCGGGCGCCGAGGTGTCAGGCTTGCTTGGCCGCATGCCATCGCGTGTGGGTTATCAGCCCACCCTGGCGACTGAACTGGCCAGCTTGCAGGAACGCATTACCTCTACCCATGCAGCAGCCATCACGGCCATTCAGGCTGTATATGTACCGGCAGATGACTTCACCGACCCGGCGGCCGCCCATATTTTTTCGCACCTGTCGGCTTCTGTTGTGCTGTCGCGCAAGCGTGCCAGTGAAGGCCTGTATCCGGCTGTTGACCCGCTGGCATCAAGCTCGGTCATGCTGACGCCCGGTGTGGTGGGCGAACGCCATTACGACATTGCCCTGGCCGTACGGCGAACGCTGGCCGAATACGAAGCGTTGCGAGACATCATTGCCATGCTTGGCCTGGAAGAGCTGTCATCCGCTGACCGTATCACTGTCGAGCGGGCCCGCCGCCTGGAGCGTTTTCTTACCCAGCCCTTTCATACCACCGAAATGTTCAGCGGCATACCCGGTCAGCGCGTCAGCCTGGCCGATACGTTGGCCGGCTGCGAGCGTATTCTGGAGACCTCTCGTTTTGACGACAGGGAGCAAGACTATTACATGAGGGGAGCCTTGTCGTGAGCACCACCAGGCACAGCATGCAGGTCAGTATCCGGCTGCCGGACCATCGCTTGTACAGCGGGCGCGCCATCAAGCTTTACGCACAGGCAGAAAACGGTGCCTTTGGCCTGCTGCCTGATCACACAGACTATCTGACCAGTCTCCTGCCTTCGGTATTGATCATCACCCAGCCCGATGGCCAGGAGCGATATTTTGGTGTTGACGAGGGCATTCTTGTCAAACACGGAAGATCCGTTGATATTGCCGTGCGTCGGGGGCTTGAGGGCGATGCCCTGGAAGGACTGGCCGCGCAGGTTTACGACGCTTTTGTCATGGATGATGAGGAAGAACGTGTGGCCCGTACGGCGCTTGCCAAGCTGGAGCTTGGCATGGTGAAGCAATTGACCGAGTTGAGGAGGCCCACATGACGTCTTCTGACGATAACGCTGTGCAAAGGGCCGTTGCCCGCCGTGCTCAACGTCTGGCGCGAATGCGAGACAGGAGGGCAACAAGCCCCCTGCTGGGACTGAGTGCATTTGGCGTCATCGGCTGGTCGATTGCCGTGCCTTCTGTGGGCGGAGCGCTGGCCGGCTGGTGGCTGAATCAGCACTACCCCCAGCCCTTCTCCTGGGTGCTGGCCCTGATGCTCGCGGGCCTGGTGCTGGGCGTCATTCATGCATGGAACTGGGTAGCCCGGACACAGACGGTGGTAGAGAGGGAAGATGCCGATGATTGATTACGACGCATTGCTTCTGGGTGGCCTGGTCGGGCTGCCGGTCTCCCTGGTGTTCTTCTGGGGGCTGGCCATCGGAATGCGCAAGGCGCTGGTTTCTTCCCGGCCCGTATTGTGGCTGTTTTCCAGTTTTGCGCTGCGCTCAGCATGGGTGGTCGGGTGTGCCTTGCTGCTGATCAGATGGCTGGAGCCCTTGTCTGCATTGCTGGGCCTGTTGCTGGCTTTCTTTTGCATCCGTTTGATCGCCGTGCAGTGGATGAGGCGCAGAACAAGGACTCAACCATGAATTTGACGCCTGATGACATTGTTTTCATGCAAATTGGCCGGCTGAGCATCAACGCAACCCTGGTGTTCACCTGGATAAGCATGATTGTTCTGGTGGGGGGTGCGTGGCTGGCAACGCGCAACTGGCGCCCCGACCGGCCTCCGAGCCGCTGGCGCAATGCCCTTGAAATCATTGTTCTGGCCATAGAAGGGCAGGTGGCCGAGGTCAGCAGTCGCGCCATGCGCCCGGTCATTTACTTCGCCGGAACGCTGTTCCTGTTTATTGCCATCGCCAACATTCTTGCCATTGTGCCGGGTTTTCTTTCTCCAGTGGGCTCGCTGTCCACAACCGTGGCACTGACCATGGCGGTATTGCTTGCCGTGCCGATATTCAGCATTCGTCACCAGGGCGTATCGCATTATGTACGCCAGTTCTTGCAGCCCAGTTGGGTGTTGTTGCCGTTCAACATCATGAATGAAGTGTCCCGGGCGGTGTCGCTGGCCGTCCGACTGTACGGAAATGTCATGAGTGGTGCCGTCATCGCCGCCATTCTGCTGACGATTGCCCCCTTCTTCTTTCCGGTCCTGATGAAGATGCTCGGCTTGATCACCGGCGTGATACAGGCATACATCTTTGCCATTCTGGCCACGGTATATATTGCAGCAGCCATGGCCGATCACGAAACTGTCAAACACAAGGAAAGCCATGACTGAGCTCGCCATTGTTGCCACCATTTCCATCCTTACTGCCGGTCTGACCGTGGCCATCGGCTCGTTTGGTGCCGCACTCGGAGAGGGCCGCGCCGCAGCAGCGGCCATGTCGGCCATTGCCCAGCAACCGGATGCCGCTCCTGCCTTGTCCCGGACACTGTTTGTCAGCCTGGCCATGGTGGAGTCGTCGGGCATCTACTGCTTTGTGGTGGCACTCATCCTGATTTTTGCCAACCCGTTCTGGGGTGTGGTTCAGCAGGCGGCCGGAGGCTGACGCATGTCGATAGATTGGGTAACCGTTTTTGCTCAGCTGGCCAACTTTCTCCTTCTGGTCTGGCTATTGAAGAAGTTTCTTTATCGTCCGGTGCTGGATGGCATTGCTGCCCGCGAGGCGGATATCAACCACCGGATGCAAGCCGCTGATACTGCCAGGGACCATGCATTGAACGCCCAAAAGGAGTTTGAACAAGCGCTTCAGGCACACCAGCTTCAGCAGGATGCGGCGGTGGAGAAGGCGCTGGCGAGCACACGAGCCGAGCGCGAAGCGCTGCTTGGCCAGGCGCGCCGTCAGATTCAGCAGGAACAGCAGCAATGGCAACAGTTCACACAGCGCGAAAAGGCGGCCTTTGCCAGCCGACTGGAACAGCAAGGGGTCGAAAGCCTGCTGGCTGTCAGCCGTAAAATCATCTCAGAGCTTGCTGATGAGCCACTTGAACAGGCCATTGCCCGCCAGTTCTCCAAAAAAATATCCCGTGTGATGCCCGCATTGCTGGAAAGCAGTGCAGGGCAGACCCAGGGTGTAGTGCATAGCAGCCAGGCGCTGGATCCCGACGCCCGGCAGTACATTATTGATGCACTCAGGTCGGCGATACCGGATGTTCAATTGCAATTCCTTCACGGAGACGCGTTCGAGCCGGGAATCAGTTTGCAGTTGGGTGGCGCCAGGCTGTCGTGGACGCTGGACAGTTATCTGGACGATTTGTCCGCACAGTTAAGGGACGATGACCACGACGCCACCGTTCGCGAGCCGTTTTCATGAGTCGGCCCAATCTCTCGCCCTGGCTTGAAAGGGCGCTTGACGCGGCAATGCCCGAACCGCAACTGAGCGAGGTGGGGCGCGTCGCTTCCCTGGCAGATGGTGTCGCCATGGTCAGCGGGCTGGACAGGGCCCTTGCCGATGAGCGCCTGATGTTTGAATCCGGCATAGCTGGTGTAGTCCAGGACCTTGAGCCAGACCGCTTGGGCGTCATGCTTCTGGGCGCTACTGATCATGTTCGCCTCGGAGAGGCGGTTTACCGTACGCACAGCGTGGTCAGTGTGCCGGTGGGGTCGGCATTGCTTGGTCGTATCGTCAATGCCGTGGGGCAACCGCTGGATGGAAAAGGCGCCATCAGCACGCCGCTCTTTCATCCGGTTGAGCGTGACGCCCCCGGCATCCTGGAGCGTGCGCCGGTACAGCGCCCCCTGGCCACGGGGCTCAAGGTCATTGACGCCGCCATACCGGTGGGCCTGGGCCAGCGTCAGCTCATTATCGGAGATCGGCAGACCGGAAAGACATCGCTGGCCCTGGATACCATGCTGAACCAGCGAGAAACCGGGGTGCTCTGCATCTACTGTGCCATCGGCCAGCGGGGTGATGCCGTGGCCCGGGTGGCCCACGACTTGCAGCAGGGTGACATGCTGGCGCGCACGGTCGTGCTGCACGCAGGAGACGAAGAAGTCCCGGGGCTGGCCTATATGGCACCGTATGCAGCCATGACCATGGCCGAGTATTTCTGCAGTCAGGGACACGACGTCCTGGTGGTGCTGGACGACATGATTCGCCATGCCCACGCCTACAGAGAGCTATCGCTTCTATTGCGCCGCCCACCCGGCCGTGAGGCGTTTCCCGGAGACATCTTCTATATTCATGCCCGGCTGCTGGAACGGGGTGGCCAGTTCACTGACGCGCGCAAACATGGCTCCATCACCGTATTGCCTGTTGTCGAGACACAGGCTGAAAACCTTTCTGCCTATATTCCTACCAACCTGATTTCCATCACCGATGGGCAGGTCTATTTGTCACCGCGTCAGGTGCAGAAAAACCAGTTTCCTGCAGCCGAGCTGGGGCTGTCGGTCTCAAGGGTGGGCGGCAAGGCTCAGCACCCCGTTCTGAGAGAAATTGCCAGCAACCTGCGTGTCACCCTCTCGCAGTTTGAAGAGCAGGAAGACTTTGCCCGCTTCGGCACACGGCTGGACGCGGACACCCGTGCACGCCTGAAGCGCGGTTCTGCAGTGCGCAGGGCACTGCGTCAGGGTGAGCGTGATCCCATGACAATCACTGCTCAGGTAGCC
>DATGUI010000272.1:0-2341 GCA_035301405.1 Burkholderiaceae bacterium | reverse complement strand
CCACTCGTATCATGGACCTGTCGCTTTAGACATAAACGTTCCCATAAGGAAGCAATCATGAAACCAATACGAGCATTCCTTGCACTGTTTGCAGTGCTTTGCTTCGCTGGCAGTCCGGGTGTGGCGCTGGCAGACCATATGTCCAGTGATGATGTGACATACAAGCCGGATATTACCTTTACCTTGCGGACGGATATCTCTGATGGCAAGCTGGTGTTCAAGGGTGACAAGGGCAGCATAAGCGGTCAGGACAATCCGGACCTGATTGTGCCGGAAGACGCCGTTGTGCAGATAAACCTGGTTAACGGAGATGGCGCCACGCACGATATTGCGCTGCCTGATTTCAATGCCAAGTCTGATGAGATCTCCAAAAAAGGTTCGGCAACCGCCATTGTATTTCGGGCTTCGAAGTCAGGCGAATTCGAGTACCTGTGCACCTTGCCCGGGCACAAGGCAGCGGGCATGTTCGGCAAGATCATAGTCGGAGAACCCGAGGAAAAAGTCGCCAGCACGGCCCTTGAAGTGGCCAAGGACCCCACCGAGGTGGGCGAACCGGTTGGTGACCGGCCTGCACAGTCGCTGACGGTTGACCTGGAAACCACGGAAGTCGAAGGTCGCCTTGATGACGGCAGCACCTACAAGTACTGGACATTCAATGACACCGTCCCGGGACCCATGATTCGGGCGCGTGTGGGAGATGAAATCACCGTCAATGTCAGCAACCGGGAAGATAGCAGTCACATTCACTCGGTGGACTTTCATGCGGTGACGGGACCGGGCGGCGGCGCAGCCGTTACCCAGGTGGCACCCGGGCAGACCAAGAGCTTCTCGTTCACTGCCAATCATCCCGGCCTGTTTGTCTATCACTGTGCAACACCCATGGTGGCGCAGCATATAACCAACGGCATGTACGGCATGATTCTGATCGAGCCTGAAGGCGGCCTGTCACCTGTTGATCGCGAGTTCTACGTCATGCAGGGCGAGCTCTACACCAACGAGCCCCATGGCGCCAGTGGCAGGCAGGAGTTCTCTCTGGAGAAACTGCTGGCTGAAAACCCGGAGCACATGATGTTCAATGGCAGCATGAATGCGCTGACAAGTACGCACAAGATGGAAGCTACGGTAGGTGAAACCGTACGCATCTACTTCGGTGTAGGCGGCCCCAACCTGATTTCCAGTTTCCACGTGATTGGCGAAGTATTTGATCGCGTCTACGACAGTGCCTCATTTACCAGTCCCGTGCTCACGGATGTCCAGACCACCATGGTTGCACCAGGTGGCGCGACGGTTGTGGAGTTTGAAGTGGACTATCCGGGCGAATACATTCTGGTGGATCACGCCCTGTCACGGATGGAGAAAGGCCTGGCTGGCATCCTGACCGTCACGGGTGAAAAAGACGACAGCATCTTCAAAGTGCTGGACTGATGAACTGATTCTTTCTTGAAGCAACCAAAAAAGCCATCCGCAAGGATGGCTTTTGCATCAGACCGGCAGGGAGAAAATAAAGGAAATGCGCGTCAGGCTGTGGCGTGCAGCAGGGTGCCAATGGAGCCACTGTCGGCCAGCTCGGGGGCCGTGGGTGCGGTATCGATGAGATCGACAATGGTTTGCTGTTGATTTTCCAATACCTGGCGCAGGAGAAGGGTTTCTTTCTCCATCATCATGGCCCAGGCATCCAAGCTTCGGGATGCACTGACAACGCTTGAAATTGAATCAGACATGGCACACTCCTCTCTTGACTGTTTGCAGTATATAACATGCCATTGTGTGATGAATGGCCTGCGCCGGGTTGATCAGGAGCGTCCCAGATAGGCGCGCAGGCGAGTCTTGATGTCTCCCGCCATGACGGACTCCACCAGACGGCCCATGTCTTCGTGGGAAGTGGGCGCTGCCAGGGCCTGGACAATACGCTGCCGTGTGGCGGGCCGGACTCCCTGGCTGCCGGCGAACAGGGTGGTGTCCAGCTGCGTCGGGTGATCAATGAGGTGGCTCAGAAAGCCCAGTTCCAGGGCCCGGCTGGCCGACAGCTCGCCGGCAGTGAGCTGGAGGTGTCGCGCGACGGAGGTGCCTACAAGGCTGCCCAGATGACGCGTGCCCAGGATCAGTCCAAAAAGCACGCCCGGCATGCGGTAGCGGCTGTCGGCGGTGCCCTGGCGTATGGCACAGGCAGCGAGAAGATCGCAGCCGGCGCCAAAGTTGCGGCCATGGGCCTGGCCGATGGTCAGCCCAGGATAGTGTCCGAGCTGATCCAGCAGCTGCTGAACACGCACAAACCGCCACAGCAAGTCGGCATTGCTGAGCTGCTCGAAGTCAGAAAAATCAAAACCGGCACTGAAGTTCT
>DATGUI010000271.1:0-14411 GCA_035301405.1 Burkholderiaceae bacterium | reverse complement strand
GGCGTGGCGCTGATGTGCCTGGCCGAAGCGCTTTTGCGCATTCCGGATCGCACCACCCGCGATGCCCTGATTCGTGACAAGATCAGCGATGGAAACTGGCGGGCTCATATTGATGACTCCTCTTCGCTGTTTGTCAACGCTGCTACCTGGGGGCTGGTGCTTACCGGCAAGCTTGTCAGCGTCAACAGCGAACAGTCCCTGTCCCGGGCATTGACCCGCTTGATCGCCAAAGGAGGCGAACCGCTGGTTCGTCGCGGGGTCAACACAGCCATGCGGCTCATGGGCGAGCAGTTCGTCACCGGGCAAACCATATCCGCTGCCATTGCCAACGCCCGCAAGCGCGAACAACAGGGATTCCGGTATTCCTACGACATGCTGGGCGAAGCCGCAACCACGGCCGAAGACGCCCGGCGTTATTACGACTCTTACGAACAGGCCATTCATGCCATTGGCACGGCATCGGGTGGGCGGGGCATCTATGAAGGCCCCGGTATTTCCATCAAGCTGTCGGCCCTGCATCCGCGCTACAGCCGGGCGCAGCGCAGCCGGGTCATGAGCGAGCTTCTGCCCCGGCTGATCAAGCTGGTCGAACTGGCGCAATCCTACGATATCGGCGTCAACATTGACGCCGAAGAAGCCGACCGGCTGGAAATTTCCCTGGATATTCTTGAGGCCCTTTGCCTCAACCCCAGCTTTGATGGCTGGGACGGCATCGGCTTTGTGGTACAGGCCTACCAGAAGCGGGCGCCGTTTGTGGTGGATTTCATCATCGACCTGGCAGAACGCACCGACCGGCGCATGATGGTCCGGCTGGTCAAGGGCGCTTACTGGGACACTGAAATCAAGCGTGCCCAGGTGGATGGCCTGGATGGCTATCCCGTCTACACCCGCAAGGTATACACCGATGTGTCGTTTCTGGCCTGTGCGCGCAAGCTCCTGAATGCCCCCCACGCCGTCTATCCGCAGTTTGCCACGCATAATGCCCAGACGCTGGCTGCCATCTACCACATGGCGGGTCGCAACTACTACCCCGGGCAATACGAGTTCCAATGCCTGCACGGCATGGGAGAAGCCCTCTATGAGGCCGTTACCGGGCCCACTTCGGAGGGCAAGCTCAACCGCCCGTGCCGCATTTATGCGCCCGTCGGAACGCATGACACCTTGCTGGCCTATCTGGTACGACGCCTGCTTGAAAATGGCGCCAACACCTCGTTTGTGAATCAGGTCACCGACAGCGCCATTCCCCTTGAACAACTGATTGCCAGCCCCGTCAGGCAGGTGGCTGCCATCCATCCTCATGGTTCACCGCATCCCAAGATACCGCTGCCGCGCGCACTCTACAGCCAGGGAAGGCTGAATTCAGCCGGCTTTGACCTGTCCTGCGAGCAGCGACTGGCATCCTTGTCCGGTGCGCTCATCAGCAGTGCAGCCCGGCCGTGGCGCGCCCAGCCCCTGATTGGTCTGGAGCCGGCCGCGTGGGACGACGACCGTGCACACGTTGTGCGCAGCCCGGCGGACCATCGGGATATTGTCGGACACGTCATTGAAGCCGATGAGCAGGACATTGATACCGCGCTCGCCACCGCCCGGAGGATGGCGCCCATCTGGCAGTCCACCGAGGTCAATGAGCGCGCCGAGTGTCTGTTGCAGGCGGCCCGCATCATGGAAGAAGAGATGCAGGGCCTGCTGGGTCTCATTGTGCGGGAAGCGGGCAAGTCCTTGCCCAATGCGATTGCAGAAGTACGCGAGGCGGTGGACTTCCTGCGTTATTACGCATTGCAGATCCGGAAAGAATTCAACAACGATACCCACCGGCCGCTGGGAACCGTCCTGTGCATCAGCCCGTGGAACTTTCCGCTGGCCATCTTCACCGGGCAGGTCAGTGCCGCCCTGGCAGCAGGTAACGCCGTGCTGGCCAAGCCAGCCGAACAAACCAGTCTGATCGCTGCCCAGGCCATTGATATTTTTTATCGTGCCGGCATTCCGCGTGGTGCGGTGCAACTGCTTCCGGGCCAGGGTGAAACGGTGGGCGCCAGTCTGGTCGCACACCCTGATGTCAACGGTGTCATGTTCACCGGATCCACGCAAGTGGCACACGCCATTTCTCAGACGCTGGCCGAACGACTGGATGCCCAGGGCCATGCCATTCCCCTGGTGGCTGAAACCGGCGGGCTGAACGCACTGGTGGTGGATTCGTCCGCGCTGGCCGAGCAGGTGATCATCGATATTCTGGATTCTGCCTTTGATTCCGCTGGTCAGCGATGCTCCGCACTGCGGCTGCTGTGCATCCAGGATGACGTGGCCGATACCCTTGTCCCCATGGTGCGCAGTGCCATGCGCGAACTTGCGGTGGGCAACCCCACCAGTCTGAGGATTGATGTCGGCCCGGTCATTGATCACGAGGCCAAGGGCAATATCGACCGCTATCTGGACGAAGCCCGCAAGGCGGGGCACAAGGTGGAGCAGCTGTCCCTGGGCGGCGCGCCTCAACACGGGACCTTTGTCGAGCCCACCCTGATTGAGGTCGAGGATGCTGCGGCTGTCACCCGCGAAGTCTTTGGCCCCGTGCTGCATGTGGTCCGTTACCGTCGTGATCAACTGGATACCCTGATCGACACCATCAATCAGGCAGGTTATGGTCTGACCTTTGGTGTTCACACGCGTATTGACGAAACCGTCAACCATGTCGCCAGGCGCATTCACGCAGGCAACGTTTACGTCAATCGCAATATCGTCGGCGCTGTCGTCGGCGTGCAGCCCTTTGGTGGCGAGGGGCTATCCGGCACCGGACCCAAGGCTGGCGGGCCGCTGTATCTCGGCCGCTTGCTGGCGCGAGCACCTGATGGCTTGCCCGCCTGGTTTGATCCGGATAACGAAATTGAGCTGGAAGGGCCCACCGGTGAGCGCAATACTTATCGCACCGGGCCTCGTGGAACGGTATTGTGCATACCGGCCAGCGCACGCGGGGCGCGACTGCAGCTGGATACCTGCCTCGCGACGGGCAATCGGGTCGTGTTTTCCGACAATGCCATCGCCCGAGAATTCATTCAAAGCCTCTCACCTGAAGAGGCCTCTCGTGTCACACAGGAGCCCGGCAGCTTTGTGGATGAGGGCGTCTACCAGGCTGTGCTCTTTGAAGGGCGTGGCGAAGACTTGATCAAGCTCAACAAGCAGGTGGCCGCCCGGCCCGGCCCCATTATCAGTGTTCAGGGGCTCAGTCCTGATGAAATCGAGCAGGGAGCCCAATACCGGCCCACGCGTCTGCTGCGCGAGGTCTCGACAAGCGTCAACACCGCTGCAGCCGGTGGCAATGCCAGCCTGATGATGGTCGGTTAGCAGGGGGTGTGGTACATGGCAGCCACGGATTCAGCGTGTACCGGTGCTGCCAAAGCCGCCGCCTGCGCGGTGCGATGCCGATTGGAATTCGGGCACCCACTCCCACTGCACTTGCACCACTGACTGAAACAGCAACTGGGCGATGCGGTCACCGGGATTGACCGTATATGCTGCTGAACCATCGTTGGCCAGAATGACGGCGATCTCGCCCTGGTAGTCGGCATCAATCACGCCTATGCCCTGGGCGACGCGGACGCCGTGTTTCAGGGACAGCCCCGAGCGCGACGCCACAATGGCTACCAGCCCCGGGTCCTTGATGTTGATGGCCAGCCCGGTCGGAACCAGCTCACGACTTTGCGGCGCAATGATCACTGCGGTATCCAGCATGGCGCGCAAATCCATGCCGGCAGAGCCGGGTGTGGCATACGCGGGAAAGGGAAATTCGCGCCCCAGGCGCGGATCAAGAATGCGTGCTTCGATGTGACGGTGCATGATGACAGGTAAATATCAGGGCAGGGAAGGAAGGCGGCAGGCAATGGCGGCGACCAACGACTGGGCGGCTTCACGCTTGCTTTGCCGTGGAAGCGGTTGATCACCGTCGGCATCAAACAGGACCAGCTGGGTATCGTCACGATCCATGGCCTCTTGCACGAGGTTGCCCACCAGCAAGGGCACACCCTTGCGCTCGCGCTTGGTAGCGGCGTTTTCGTGGAGCCTTTCCGTTTCAGCCGCAAAGCCTACGCAGTAAGGGGCATTGGGCCTGGCAGCGACGTCAGCCAGGATGTCGGGGCTGGGCTCGAATTCCAGATGGGGTGCGCCCTGGCCATCGGTCTTCTTGAGCTTCTGGTCTGACGGATTGGCAACACGCCAATCTGACACGGCCGCCACGGAAATGAAGACGTCTGCTGTTTCCAGGATGGCCAGTACGGCTTTGTGCATCTGGCTTGCCGTTTGTACGTTGATGCGAGTGACCCCATGGGGGCTAGCCAGCGCGGTGGGGCCTGAAATCAGCGTCACCCGTGCGCCGGCTTCATGTGCTGCCTGCGCCACCATGTAGCCCATTTTTCCGGAGGAGCGGTTGGTAATGACCCGAACGGGGTCGATGGGTTCGGAGGTGGGGCCGGCCGTAACGATCACCTCCTTGCCAGCCAGAACCTTTGGCTGAAAATGGGCCAGGACTTCGGCCAGCAATTCGTCGGGTTCCAGCATGCGGCCGGATCCGGTTTCTCCACAAGCCTGATCACCTTGGGCGGGTCCAAGCAGCATCAAGCCGTCACCAGCCAGTTGGCGCACGTTACGCTGGGTAGCGGGGTGCTCCCACATTTCGCGGTTCATTGCGGGCGCAAGGAGCAGTGGACAGTTGCCTCGTGCCAGGCACAGGGTGGTCAGCAGGTCGTCGGCCAGGCCCGTTGCCACCCGCGCCATGAAATCAGCCGTGGCCGGAGCGACCAGAATGGCATCCGCCCCGCGCGTGAGGTTGATATGCGCCATGTTGTTGGAGGCGCGATCATCCCAGGCGCTGGTCCATACGGGTCGGCCCGACAGCGCCTGCAGCGTCACGGGTGTGATGAACCGGGTGGCCGCTTCCGTCATGACCACATCAATGGTGGCGCCGGCGTCTTGCGCCCGACGGATGAATTCCGCCATCTTGTAGCAGGCGATGCCGCCGGTCAGGCCGACAACCAGGCGCTTTCCAGAAAGTTCAGACATAGACATGGGAATCCGGTTTGGCAGGTGGGTCAGGGAGTCCGTGTGCGTCTGCTGTATCGCCATCGAAGAAACTCATCAAGCACCAGCAGGACAGCACCACAGGTAATGGCAATGTCGGCAATATTGAAAGCCGGAAAGTACCATTCTTGCCAATACAGCAGGATGAAGTCAATCACGTGCCCGTGGATCAGGCGATCGATGACGTTGCCCAGGGCACCGCCAAGAATCAGCGTCAGCGACCAGCAAAACAGGCGCTGGCCGGCGTGGCGTCGCAGCATGATGACGATCAGGCTGACGGCTGCCACGGCCACGCCAGTGAAAAACCAGCGTTGCCAGCCGGAGCCACCAGCCAGAAAGCTGAATGCCGCGCCCGGATTGTATAAAAGCGTGAAATCAAAGACCGGCAACACCGGAATGCGTTCGGCATAATGCAGGCTGTTGTCAAACCACCACTTGCTGAACTGATCACCCGCAATGATGAGTCCGGCAATGGTGAACCAGTGCCACAGCCGGCCTGCTTGCGCATCAGGCGCTGCATCTTGCCGGTCGTGGCTTGCGGCGTCAGGCGTACTCACGCTGTTCGCCGCTGCCAAAGAGGTTGTCAACGCAACGTCCGCAAAGTGCGGGGTGTTCGGTGCTCTGGCCGACATCGGCCCGATGATGCCAGCAGCGCTCGCATTTTTCGCTGCTTGCCGGCGTGACCGTTATCTCGACTTCGTCCGATCCCTGGGCAACACGGGCTTCCGACACAATGAGCACAAAACGCAGATCGTCACCCAGGCTGCCAAGGATGTCGTGGTCGGTTCCCGAGGCCCGAATGCTGACGGTGGCAGCCAGGGACGAGCCGATGTCACCGGTGGCGCGCACATCTTCGATCTTGCGCATGACCTCTGCACGGATTTCGCGCAGGCGGCTCCATTTCTGCAGGAGCGGCGTTTCATCGTCGATATCGGGGACGGCATGAAACAGCTCGGTAAAGATGCTGGCCTTGTCGGCATCGAGATGGAGGTCTTTCCAGGCCTCTTCGGCAGTGAATGACAGGATGGGCGCCAGCAGCTTCAGGAGTGCGTGGGTCACGTGATAGATGCCATTTTGCGCCGAGCGCCGGGCGTGGCTGTCAGCGGCTGCCGTGTAGAGCCTGTCCTTGAGGATGTCCAGATAGAAGGCGCCCAGGTCTTCGGAACAGAATGTCTGGAGCCGATGGACCGCCGGGTGGAATTCGTACTGGCGATAGTGTTCCAGTACCTCGGTTTGCATGGCCCTTGTCATGGCGAGCGCATAGCGGTCAATTTCAAAAAGCTGCCGGGGATCCAGCCCATGCTGTGCCGGATCAAAGTCGTTGAGGTTGCCCAGCAGGAACTTGATGGTATTGCGCATGCGGCGATAGCTTTCCACCACCCGCTTCAGGATTTCATCGGATATGGACAGCTCGCCGGAGTAGTCGGTGGATGCCGTCCACAGGCGCAGGATTTCAGCGCCAAGTGAGTCCGAGACCTTTTGGGGCACCACGACGTTGCCAACGGACTTGCTCATCTTTCGGCCCTTGCCGTCAACCACAAAGCCATGGGTGAGCAGGGCGTTGTAGGGCGCCCGACCGTACAGCATGCAGCCGGTCAGCAGCGAAGAGTGGAACCAGCCGCGATGCTGATCAGAGCCTTCAAGATAGAGATCGGCGGGCCAGGTGGTCTGGTCCGCGTGCGAGCCCTGAATCTGGTCGTCCTGGCCCCCCAGAACGGTGACGTGGGTGGTGCCGGAATCGAACCAGACATCAATGGTGTCGCGGTTCTTTTCGTAATGGATGGCGTCTTCACCGAGGAGTTCGGCCGGATCCAGGGATTGCCAGATCTCGATACCGTGCGCTTCGACTTTCTGGGCGACGGCCTCAAGCAGCTCGGGCGTGCGGGGATGCAGGACGCCGGTTTCCTTGTGCACAAAGAAAGCCATGGGGACGCCCCACTGACGTTGCCGGGAGAGCGTCCAGTCCGGGCGATTGGCAATCATGGCGTGCAGGCGTGCACGCCCCCAAGAAGGGAAGAAGTTTGTGTCGGCCACGGCTTGCAAGGCCGTCTCCCTGAGGGTCTTGCCATCAGGGCCGGTCTTTTCCATGCCGGCAAACCACTGGCTGGTTGCACGGTAGACCACCGGTGTCTTGTGACGCCAGCAGTGCATGTAGCTGTGTTCGACGGCGTGCTGGAAGATCAGGGTGCCGGCATCGGCCAGTGCCTGCGTGATGTGGGGGTTGGCCTCCCAGATGAGCTGACCGCCGAACAGGGCAAGGTCGGTGGCGTAATGGCCATCGCCCAGCACCGGGTTGATGATGTCTTCGTCAGCCAGGCCGTGCTGCCGGCACGACAGGAAATCTTCCACGCCGTAGGCAGGAGACGAATGCACAATGCCCGTGCCAGAATCGAGGGTGACATAGTCGGCCAGATAGATGGGCGCCTGCCTGTCGTATTGCGAATGGGCTTGAGCAAGCGGGTGGCGGCAGGCCAGCAGTTCGAGCTTCTTGCCGGATGTCGTGGCCACCACCTGGCCCGACAGCCCCCATTGTTCCAGACAACTGTCGACCAGTTCGTCGGCCACCATGATCCGTGGCCCGGTCGCCAATGGGGTATCCAGTTCGACCAGTGCGTAATCATGCTCGGGATGGACATTCAGCGCCTGGTTGGCGGGAATGGTCCAGGGTGTTGTCGTCCAGACGACAGCCACACCGGGTTTGGCCTCTTCAATACCAAATGCCCGGGCGATGGCCTTGGGGTCAGCGAATGGAAACGCCACGTGAATGGAATTGTCACGGCGATTCATGTATTCGACTTCGGCTTCAGCCAGCGCCGATCGGCAATCAAAGCACCAGTTGACGGGTTTCAGGCCCCGAAACACAAACCCCTTTTTCATGATGCGCGCCAGCGCCCGCAACTCGTTGGCCTCGTTGGAGAAATTCATGGTGAGGTAGGGGTCATCCCAGTTGCCCAGAATGCCCAGACGCTGGAAATCTGCCCGCTGGCGGTCAATCTGTTCCAGTGCATAGGCACGGGCGCGCGACTGAACCTCTGCCACCGGCAGGTTTTTGCCGTACTTGCGCTCGATCTGGATTTCAATGGGCATGCCGTGGCAGTCCCAGCCCGGAACATAGGCGGCATCAAAGCCGTCCATGTTGCGGCTTTTGACGATGATGTCCTTGAGAATCTTGTTGACCGCATGGCCAATGTGTATGTCGCCGTTGGCGTAGGGGGGGCCATCGTGAAGCGTGAACCTGGGGCGCCCCGCGCTGGCCTTGCGAATGGATTCGTAGACTTTCTTCTCTTGCCATTGGCGTACCCATTCGGGTTCGCGCCTGGGAAGGTTGCCCCGCATGGGGAAGGGTGTATCAGGAAGATTGAGTGTTTTTCTATAATCCATGGGTGGCGAAATAGTCGTGGGTACGCTGAATATCAGTCTTGATGGCAGCGATCATGGTTGGAAGGTCGGGAAAACGGGCTTCGTCGCGCAGATAGGCAAGAAACTCGACGCAGGCCAGTTTACCGTAAGCGTTCGGCTGCGCGTCAAGAATATGGGCTTCCAGGATAAGCTCGCCATCGTGCTGAACGGTGGGACGTATGCCCAGGCTGGCCACCGCCTTGAGCGGTTCCGGAGCCAGGCCGTGAACCTTGACGACATAAACGGCCGAGCGCGCTGCGAAGTGTTCGGGAACACGCAGATTGATGGTCGGAAAGCCAATGTCGCGTCCCAGCTTTCTGCCATGAATCACATGGCCACTGACACGAAAGGAATGCCCCAGCAGGGCTCTGACGCGATCCTGTTCCCCGACTGCCAGCGCGGTGCGCAAGGTAGAGCTCGAAATGCGTTGGCCCTCGTCGTCAACGACATCTTCTATGGTCTGAACCTCGAACCCGTGATGACGGCCTGCCTGGCGCAGCAGGTCGATGTCGCCGCTGCGACGATGACCATAGCGAAAGTCCGTTCCTACAAGCAGCCAGCGCGTGGCCAGACCCCGGACCAGCCATTTTTCGATAAACGCCGTTGCCGACATGTTGGCAACGGCATGATTGAAGCGCATCAGGACAATCTGCTCGGCGCCGTGGTGAAGTAAACTCTTGAGCTTGTCGCGCTGGCTGCTGATGCGGGCCGGAATCAGCTCGGGGCGGTCAGCCAGCTGGGCAAACCAGGCGCGCGGATGGGGTTCAAAGGTCATGACGGTGGGGGCGAGGTCGCGCTCGGCCGCCGCCCGGCCCAGCCGTTCAAGTATGGCCTGGTGGCCGGCATGAACGCCATCAAAGTTGCCTATCGTGACGGCGCTGGGGCGCGCGCTATCATGACGGGGTAGCGTACGGTAGATCGGGTATGCAGGTTTCACCCCATCAAGTTTACCGTTTTTGGTCGGGCTATATCAGAAGGGTTTGTTTTGAAAGCATCAACATGCCGCCTTGTCGTTCTCATTTCCGGACGCGGCTCCAATATGCAGGCCATTGTTCAGGCCGCACAGGGCTTGCCGAATACAGAAGTCTGTGCAGTCATTGCCAATCGGCCCGATGCCGCCGGACTGGGCTGGGCCGACAAGCAGGGTCTGGCCACCCGCGTGGTATCGCATGCGCAACATGACAGTCGTGAGCATTTCGATACCGTACTGGGCGATGCCATCGACACGTTTGCGCCAGACTACATTCTTCTTGCCGGTTTCATGAGGGTGCTGACCGCCGGGTTCGTGCACCGCTTTGCCAATCGGGTCATCAACATTCATCCCTCCCTGTTGCCGGCCTTTCCGGGCCTGCATACGCACCGAAAGGCGCTGGAAATGGGTGTGCAGTGGCATGGGTGTACCATTCATTTCGTTACCCCCGAAGTGGATCACGGCCCCATCATTGCCCAGGGCATTGTGCCCGTGCAGGTCAGTGACACGGAGGCCACCCTGGCGGAACGGGTTCTGGAGCTGGAACATGTCATGTACGGGCAGGTGGTGCAGTGGCTGGCAGAAGGGCGGGTATCCATCGACCAGCAGGGTCGGGCAAGCGTAAAGGGTGTTCACGCACGCGGTTTCATGCTTGAGGCGACCATGGCAGGGGGTCAGTAAGGTTACGACTGATTACCCTTGTTGCTGGCAGGGTGTCAAAATGACATCAAAAGCGCTACACTTGACGGGTTAGAACAGCTTGCCTTTATCAAGGTTTTCAAGGTTATGGATGCTATAGTCAATTTTCTGGCGCACGGTGCACTCGAGTGGTCCTGGTGGCAGGTCGTGCTGGCCACGCTGGCGCTTACTCACGTCACCATCATCTCCGTCACCGTCTTTCTTCATCGCAGCCAGGCGCACCGGGGGCTGGAACTCCATCCGGCTGCCATGCATTTTTTCCGTTTCTGGCTGTGGCTTACCACCGGCATGGTGACCAAGGAATGGGTGGCCATCCATCGCAAGCATCACGCGCGGGTCGAGCGCGACGGTGATCCCCATTCCCCTGTCGTGTTCGGGCTGGGCATGGTGTTCTTCCGCGGGGCCGAGCTCTATCGCCGCGAAGCACGCAATGAAGACACGCTCAAGCGTTTTGGTCACGGCACGCCCGACGACTGGCTCGAGCGCAACATCTACAGTCGGTACAACCTGCTGGGCATTTCCATCATGCTCATTATTGATCTCGCCCTGTTCGGGGCGCTGGGCCTGACCGTCTGGGCCATACAGATGGCCTGGATTCCCTTCTGGGCGGCTGGCGTGGTCAACGGCGTGGGTCATGCCATCGGCTATCGCAACTTTGCCTGTCCCGACACCAGCACCAATATCGTGCCCTGGGGTATCATCATCGGCGGAGAAGAACTCCACAACAACCACCATGCTCACGGTACGTCTGCCAAGTTCTCCAGCAGGTGGTTCGAGTTTGACCTCGGCTGGTGCTACATCAGCGTGTTGCGGTTCCTGCGTCTGGCCAAGGTGAAAAAAGTCGCGCCCAAGCTGCGTCTCGAACCCGAAAATGATCAGGCACCTGTTGACCTGAGCACCTTGCAGGGTGTCATCACGCATCGTTACGAGGTTCTCGCCCGCTACACGGATCTGCTCAAGCAGGCCGCCACCGACGAGCTGGCGCGCTTGCGACCCAGCCGCACCAGAGGGAATCCCGACTGCGACTTCAATCTTCTGCGCCGCACGCGCCGCTGGCTGACGTGGTCCGATGACTCGCTCGACGATACCCAGCGCGCCCAGCTTGAAACCGTACTGGCTGACAACACCCTGCTGGCCACCCTGGTCCAGATGCGACGCGATCTCGTCAGCCTCTGGGAAAGCTCCAGCGCCAGCAGCGAGCAGCTGCTTACGGATCTCCAGGCGTGGTGTCAGCGTGCCCAGCAAAGCGGCATTGAAGGTCTGGAAGAGTTCGCCACCCGTCTGCGCCGCTATGCGGCATGATGCTAGCCGGCCTCAATCCACAACAGCAGCTTGCGGTTACCCTTCCTGATCAGCACGCGCTGGTGCTGGCCGGCGCTGGCAGTGGCAAGACCCGTGTCCTGACCACACGCATGGCATGGCTGATGCAAAACCAGGGCATCAGCCCCTTTGCCCTCATGGCAGTCACGTTTACCAACAAGGCTGCCCGCGAGATGCTCACCCGGCTTACCGCCCAGATTCCCCTTGATACGCGCGGCATGTGGGTGGGTACCTTTCATGGCTTGTGCAACCGGCTGTTGCGAGCTCATCATCGCGATGCCGGCCTGGTCCAGACCTTTCAGATTCTGGATAGCGCCGACCAGCAGGCAGCCATCAAGCGCATGCTGAAATCAGCCGGCGTTGACGACACACAGTTCACGCCACGCAATGTCCAGAACTTCATCAATAGTGCCAAGGAAGACGGCCACCGTCCCGACCAGATCGACGCAGTCGACGCGTACGCGCGCGGCATGGTCACGCTCTATCGTCAATACCAGGAGCAATGCGAACGCGAGGGCGTGGTCGATTTTTCTGAATTGCTGCTGCGTGCCTACGAGCTGCTGGAAAATAACGCGCCCATTCGCGAGCACTACCAGCGCCGGTTCCGACATATTCTGGTTGATGAGTTTCAGGACACCAACACGCTGCAGTATCGCTGGCTGACCCTGCTGGCTGGTGGAGGCGCCTGCCTGTTTGCCGTGGGCGACGATGACCAGTCCATTTATGCCTTTCGTGGTGCCAACGTGCACAACATGGCGGATTTCGAACGTGACTACGCCAAGGGACAGGTTATTCGCCTTGAGCAGAACTATCGTTCCAGCGGGCACATTCTTGATGCCGCCAATCATCTGATTGCCCGCAACACCGATCGTCTCGGCAAGGATCTCTGGACCGACCAGGGAGAGGGCGAGCGCATCCGTATCATGGAGCTGCCGTCAGACACCCTGGAAGCCGACCGCATCGTGGAAGACATCCGTGCACGCCTGGAGTCCGGCAGTGCCCGTCAGGACATTGCCATTCTGTACCGCAGCAATGCCCAGTCCCGCGCGCTGGAACACGCCCTGTTTTCTGCAGGCATTGCCTACCGCGTGTATGGTGGCTTGCGATTTTTTGAACGTCAGGAAGTCAAGCATGCGCTGGCCTATCTGCGGCTCATCGATAATCCGCGTGATGACACGGCATGGCTGCGTGTCGTGAACTTTCCGACACGCGGTATTGGTGCCCGCTCGCTGGAGCAGTTGGCCGAACATGCACAAAGCTACCAGACCAGCCTGTATGAAGCCGTTGCCCATGTGCCGGGCAAGGCGGGTTCGCGGCTGGCCGGCTTCGTTGGCCTGATCGCCGACATGGCCAATCAGGCGCAGCATGTCCCGCTGCCCGAACTCATTGAATACGTGATCGAAAACAGCGGGCTGCAGGCGCATTATCAGGCTGCCCGCGAAGGGCAGGATCGCCTCGAAAACCTGCACGAACTGATCAGTGCCGCCGCGGCCTTTGTGACCGAAGAGAACTGGAACCAATGGCCGGCCTCGCAGGTGGATGACAACGTGGTCAGCATACCGGCAACGGCAGGGGATGATGCAGCGACCATGGCTGATGTCAGGTTGCCCATGTCGCCGCTGGCCGCCTTTTTATCGCATGCTTCGCTGGAGGCGGGTGACAACCAGGCCCAGGCAGGGCAGGATGCCATCCAGCTCATGACCATTCATTCGGCCAAGGGGCTGGAGTTTGACACGGTCTACATTACCGGCCTGGAAGATGGCCTGTTCCCACACGAAAACAGTCTGATGGAAGCAGCCGGGCTGGAAGAAGAACGCCGGCTGATGTACGTTGCCATGACACGTGCCCGTCAGCATCTTAGCCTCAGTCTGGCCCAGAGCCGGATGCTGCACGGCAAGACCCGGTATCCCATGCGCTCGCGTTTTCTTGATGAGCTGCCCACCGACAACCTGCACTGGCTGACGCCACGCGATCAGCGTATCGCTGCCTCGGATACGCCCTCATGGTCGGGTGCGTTCAGGCGAGGCGGCCAGTCATTCAGGGCTGGAGAGCATACGCTGAATCCGGTAGTGCCCCGCTCCACCGCTTCAGTGGTCAAGGTGGGCGATCAGGAGTTTCGCATTGGGCAGGGCATCAGCCATGCCCGTTTTGGCGAGGGGACCATTCTGTCCCTGAGTGGCAGTGGCGCTGAAGCCCAGGCACAAATCCAGTTCCAGGAGGTCGGCACCAAGACCCTCGCACTGGGTATTGCCAAACTCACGATCATTGCGGGCTAGCCGCGTTTTTCGGGCTGAGCCCAGCGACCGCCAATAACCAGCAGGGGTCAGTGTGCTCGGCCACCAGCCTGGCGATCAAAGTGGCCAGGCCAGAAGCAGGACGGGCACGGCAATGCTGATGACCAGGGCTTCAAGGGGCAGGCCAAGCGGCCAGTAATCCCCAAATCGAAAACCGCCAGGCCCCAGAATGAGTGTGTTGTTCTGATGCCCGATGGGCGTGAGAAAAGCACACGAGGCGCCCACGGCCACGGCCATCAGGAAAGGGTCGGCATTGGCATCAAGCTGGCTGGCGGCGCCGATGGCAATGGGGCTCATGACAGCGGCGGTGGCTGCATTGTTGATGACATCCGTCATGAGCATGGTCACCACCAGAATCAATACCAGCGCCACAACGGCATTGCCCTGCGCCATCACTTGCAATACCACCGTGGCGACCATCTCAGCGGCCCCGGTGGTTTCCATGGCCTGGGCAACTGGCAGCAATGCTCCCAGCAGCACGATAACCGGCCAGTCAACGGCCTGATAGATATTGCGCAATGGCATCACGCGGGTGAGCATGACCAGCAGCACGCCCAGGGAAAAACTGACTGCTGCCGGAAAGATGTTCAGGGTAGCCAGTGCAATGGCAAACACCATGATGGCAGTGGCGGTCAGCATTTTCTTGCGATCAGGGGCGCGCAGTG
>DATGUI010000270.1:0-5760 GCA_035301405.1 Burkholderiaceae bacterium | reverse complement strand
CAGCCAGAGTATCAGCCAGAGGGCGACCATCTCGTCCCAGACCATGGCACCATGATCCGGCACGCCCAGCTCTGCTCCCACACGCTGGCAAAGCCAGCAACCCAGCACAAAAGCCAGCATCACCCAGCCGCCCGCCAGCGCAAACGGCAGATGCTGCAACAGGGCAACCCAGACCAGCCAACCAGCGAGCGTTCCCCAGGTGCCCGGCGCCGGGCGGATCAGCCCACTGCCAAAACCCAGGGCCAGAATGCGTGGCAAGCTGGCCATCATCCAGGGCAGGTCTGGCTGGCCCTTCACAGCAGGATGTCTTGTGGAGGTCGGCATGGGGACTCAGTCCATGAAGTGATCAAAGCCGGGCGCATCCAGAGACAGGGGATGGCCGTGCTCATCGTGTATTGTGCCCGCGTCGCCCCCGGTAATGGTGCCAATACGGCTGAGCGGCGTGGCATGCTGCCGTGCCAGTGCCTGGAGTTGGTGACGATGCGCGGCAGCCGCCGTGAAGCACAATTGATAAACATCGCCTCCGGTCAGTACAACGGGCTTGAGCACGTCGGCGGGAAGATCCTGAATGGCCGGGTGCACGGGCAAGGCATCAAAGGACAATACTGCACTGCAGCCACTGGCTGTCAGCACATGGGACAAGTCTTGCAGCAGGCCGTCGGACACATCAATGGCTGCCCGGGCCCTGCCAGGCAACTCGGCAGCAAAGGCAAGGGGCGGCCCGGGCCATTCGAGCGCGTCACGGGTAGCGGTCAGTCGCCGGTCATCTGCCGGCAGACGACCATCGAGCAATCGCAGTGCAATGCCCGGCGCACCCAGGCTGCCTGTCAGCCAGATATCGTCTCCGACTTGCGCAGCATCACGGCGCAAGGCCTGGCCAACAGGCACGCTGCCAAGGACCGAGACGGTAATGACCACACCCTGGGGAGAGCGGACGGTGTCCCCACCCACCAGCGGGCACCCCGCCTCATCGGCCAGTTCATGAAACCCCTGTGAAAACGGTGATAGCCAGGCATCATCAACGGCAGGCAGCCCCAGTGCCAGCAGACAACCCGAGGGCCGGGCGCCCATGGCAGCCAGATCAGACAAGTTGACGGCCAGCGCCTTGTGGCCCAGTGACTGAGGATTGACATCAGGCAGAAAGTGCCGCCCTTCCAGGAGCATGTCCGTACTGACGGCCAGGTGATGACCATGGGGGACATCGAGCAAGGCGCAGTCATCGCCGGCGCCCAGGACTACACCCGTGGCCCGGCGTCCGAAATACCGCCTGATGAGATCAAATTCTCCTGGCAAGCGGCTTGCCTCAGTGTTTGCGGGACGATTGCGCCGCCGCGTTGACCTCGGGGGCGCGGACATCGGCGGCGACCTTGTCCAGCACGCCATTCACGAACTTGAAGCCGTCGGTGCCACCAAAGGACTTGGCGAGTTCGACGGCCTCGTTGATGGCCACCCGGTAAGGGACTTCGATCAGGTGTACCAGTTCATAGCTGCCAATAAGCAAAATGCCATGCTCGATGGGAGAAAGCTCGGCCAGGCTGCGGTCGATGTGTGGTGAAAAGCAATCGCGCAAGCCCGGTGCCTGCCTGATCACCCCATGAAGCAGTGTGTCGTACCAGACGGTGTCCGCCTGGCTGAAGCCGTCTGAATCCCGCAGATGAGCGTCGATTTCTCCGGCGTCGCCCGCCTCACTGGTGCCACGCAGCAACCAGGCATAGACCCCTTGCAGGGCCAGCTCGCGTGCTCGCCGGCGCGCACTGCGAGGGCGTTTGCGCCGGCGTTCTGCCGGGGCCACGGCAGCCTCAGGCCCTTCACGTGTCGTCAAGATCGTCGTCCTCAAAATCAAAGTCGGCCAAATCGTCCAGGTCGGGCTCGAGCGCCGACAGCAGATTGGCCATTTCCACGGCGGCCGCAGCACAGTCCGTGCCTTTCTGGGCGGCACGCTCGCGGGCCTGGTCGATGTCTTCCGTGGTCAGTATGCCGTTGGCGATGGGAATGCCGGTAGCCAGGGAAATCCGGGACAGAGCCGCCGCACTTTCGTTGCTGACCACTTCAAAATGATAGGTATCCCCACGAATGACCGCACCCAGGGCAATCAGGGCATCGAACTCGAAGGTTTCAGCCATCTGGGACAGGGTGACGCCCATTTCAAGTGCGCCCGGAATGCTGACAACCAGGATATCGCGCTCGTCCACGCCCAGGCGCGCCAGCTCGGCCAGGCAGGCATCAAGTTGCGTCTGCCCGATTTCTTCATTGAAGCGTGCACGAACAACGCCAATGTGCAAACCATCCCCGTCCAGGTCGGGTGCCATCGCAAAAGGGTTCATGTCGGAGGTTCCTTTATGGGGTTGTGGGGGGATTGGCATCATAACCGGTAATGGTCAGGCCAAAGCCGGCCATGCTGGGCATCTTGCGGGGCCGTGCCAATAACCGTGCACGGCTGACATCCAGATCCCGAAGGATTTGCGCACCGATTCCATAGGTTCGTAAATCATAGCGGGTATCGGGAGATTTGGCGATATCTTCCTGGCGCCAACCGGCCACCTGCGCGGTGAGCTTGTCGGTTGAATTGTCGCAATTGAGCAGCACCATGACCCCGGCGGGCGCTTCGCGAATGGCATGCATGGATGCCGCGACCCCCCAGCTGTGGGTGGTGTCTTCGCAAAAGAGGATGTCGTGCAGGGTGGTTGGCTCATGCACGCGCACCAGAACCTCTTGATCAGCCTGGATATCGCCATGCACCAGCGCCAGATGCAGGGCGCCCGATGCCAGATCCCGATAGGCCACGGCATTGAAACGCCCCCAGGGCGTCTGCATGACGCGCTCGCCTTCGCGCGTGATCATGGACTCGTGCTCGCTGCGATACTGGATCAGGTCGGAGATGGCCCCGATCTTGAGACCGTGCTCGCGGGCGAACTTGACGAGATCAGGCAGGCGAGCCATGGTGCCATCCGGCTTGAGGATTTCACAAATGGCAGCGGCTGGTGTCAGGCCCGCCATTTGCGTCAGGTCACATCCGGCTTCAGTGTGGCCGGCACGCACCAGCACCCCGCCCCGTACGGCCTGTACCGGAAAAATATGCCCGGGCTGGACCAGGTCGGCGGGTTGAGCCTCGGGTGCCACGGCCGCCTGGATGGTGCGGGCACGGTCTGCTGCCGAAATGCCGGTATCCACCCCTTCTGCTGCTTCGATGGACAAGGTGAAATTGGTACCAAAGCGGGTCCCGTTGCGGGTGGCCATCAGCGGCAGGTCAAGTTGACGACACCGCTCTTCGGTAAGCGTCAGGCAAACCAGGCCGCGCGCATGCGTCACCATGAAATTGATGGCCTCGGGCGTGACAAACTCGGCCGCCATGACAAGATCGCCTTCATTTTCGCGATCTTCTTCATCAACGAGAATGACCATTTCCCCGGTGCGCAATGCTTCGATGATTTCAGGGATGCTGGCCAGTTCGGATTGCGTGGGCGCAGTAGCGGGCTCTGCTGTGCGTTGATTCATACAACACCTTTCGTGTGAAACCGTAAAAGAGACTATTCGTCGATCAGGGCGCTGGCGAACTCCTGGGCGACAAAGGGCTGGAGATCGTGCATGCCTTCTCCAACGCCTATCCAGTAGACGGGAACAGGCCGCACACCCTGCGTGCCGGCGGCCACCGCCGCCAGGGTACCGCCCCTCGCCGTGCCATCGAGCTTGGTGACAATGAGGCCTGTCAGGCCAATGGCCGCATCAAATGCCTTGATCTGGGCCAGCACATTCTGGCCGGTATTGCCGTCCACGACCAGCAGGACTTCGTGGGGCGCGTCGCCGTCTGCCTTGCTGACGACGCGGCGGATTTTCTTGAGTTCTTCCATCAGATGCAGCTGCGTGGGCAACCGGCCGGCCGTGTCAACCATGACAACATCCACCTCGCGCGCGCGGCCGGCATTGACGGCATCAAACGCCACGGCGGCCGGATCACCGCCATCCTGAGAGATGACCGTTACCTGATTGCGCTTGCCCCATTCGACCAGCTGCTCGCGGGCAGCCGCCCGAAAGGTATCACCGGCAGCCAGCAGGACCTTGGCCCCCTGCGACTGAAAGGCATGGGCCAGCTTGCCGATGGAAGTGGTCTTGCCCGCGCCATTCACGCCTGCAATCATGACAACCAGCGGTTGACGGGCACCGATGACAAAGGGCTTTTCCAGCACGGAAAGGTGCTCGGCCAGCAGTTCGCGCAATGCGCTCCGAGCTTCACTGGCCTCGGTAAGGCGTTCTTTTCGGACCCGGGCCCGCAAGGCAGTCAGCAGTTTTTCCGTTGCTTCCATGCCGGCGTCAGCCATGATGAGCGCGGTTTCAAGCTCTTCGTAAAGGGACTCGTCCAGCTTGACATCGGTAAACAGACCGCCCAGACTTTGCCCGGTTCGAGACAGGCCCTGCCTGAGCCGTGACAGCCACGAGGCCCGGGGGGCCGGCTCGGTGACGGCCTCAGGCTCCGTGATGACTTCGGACCCCGCAACGGCTTCGGGCTCCGCAACGGCTTCGGGCCCTGTGCCTGCTTCGGTCTCGACCACGGGAGTCTGCGATGCTTCCTCAGCCGCCTGCTCCACGGCGGGCTCGACGCCCTTTTTCCTGAAAAACTTGAACATACGCCTCTACACTATCTGCTCACTGCGGTCATGGGTCGCCAAAAAGGGCAACAATGAGCGTATTATTGAAACGCCATGAAAAAACATGCCATCCGTATTGTAGGCGGACAACACCGCCGGCGCCCGATACCCGTGCCCGATATCCCCGATTTGCGGCCCACGCCCGATCGCGTCAGGGAAACCCTGTTCAACTGGCTGACCCATCTCTGGGGAGGCACGTTCCATGACAAGCATGTACTGGACCTTTTTGCGGGCTCTGGTGCGCTGGGTTTCGAGGCGGCTTCAAGGGGGGCTGCCCATGTACAGATGGTTGAGCACTCGTCAGCAGCCGTTCGGGCGCTGCGTCGGTGTCGCAACGAACTGGACGCCAGACAGGTCAGGATTCATGAGGGCAATGCCAGGCAGGTACTGCAACGACTGGCACCTGCCGGGTTTGATCTCGTCTTTCTGGATCCGCCGTTTGGGCAGGCATGGCCAAAGTGGCTGTGGGCACCATTGGGCGCATTACTGAAACCACAGGCACTGATCTATATTGAAGCCAACCCCCTTCCGACCATTCCTGAATGGCTGAGCCCGTTACGCGAGTCACGCGCCGGACAAGTCCATTTTAGCCTGTACCGATTTGATGCGATGCAAAATTCATCCGATAATTCGAACATTGATTGACGCCCCTTTACTCATACGCCCATGATTACAGCCATCTACCCCGGTACCTTTGATCCATTCACACGCGGGCACGAAGACCTGGTCAGGCGCGCCGCCAACCTGTTTGATCGCGTGGTTGTCGGGGTGGCCCACAGCAAGGCCAAAGATCCTTTCTTCACGGTTGAAGAACGTGTGGAAATCGCGGGTGAAGTGCTCGGCCACTATCCCAACGTGGTGGTTCGCAGCTTTGGCGGCCTGCTGAAAGACTTCGTGCGTGAGCAAGATGGCCGTGTCATTGTGCGGGGCCTGCGCGCCGTCTCGGACTTCGAATACGAGTTCCAGATGGCGGGCATGAATCGTCATCTGCTGCCCGAAGTCGAAACCCTGTTCATGACCCCTTCCGACCAGTACCAGTTCATTTCCGGAACCATCGTACGAGAAATCGCCATCCTGGGTGGCGACGTCAGCAAGTTCGTGTTTCCGTCGGTGGAAC
>DATGUI010000269.1:0-5635 GCA_035301405.1 Burkholderiaceae bacterium | reverse complement strand
TGAATCCCATATCGCCGCTACATAGCGTGACCACCCGGTAAGGCAGTTCCAGACGCTGCAAGATGGTTTCCGCATGACCCACCATGGCCTCCAGTGCGGCGTAGGATTCCTCCGGGTGAACCAGCTGAACCATTTCGACCTTGTCGAATTGATGCTGCCGTATCATGCCGCGAACATCGCGGCCCCCGCTGCCGGCCTCGGATCGAAAGCATGGTGTATGCGCCGTCAATCTGACGGGCAGTTCCTGACGCGACAAGATGCTGTCTTTTGCGGAGCCGGTCAGGGTGATTTCCGACGTCGAGATCAGAAACAGCTCCTTGTTCGTGGCATCCGTATCCTGTTGCTCGGTATCGTCCGCGGCGGCGGGTTCGGAGGGGGCCGTGTCTTCGTCCCCGCCTTTGGTTACCCAGAACATGTCGTCCTTGAACTTGGGCAGCTGGCCGGTGCCGAACAGCGTGTCGGCCGTGACGATATAAGGCGTGTAGCATTCCTGATAGCCGTGCTCTTGCGTTTGAACGTCGAGCATGAAGTGCGCCAGGGCGCGATGCAGCCTGGCCATGCCGCCCCGCAGCATCACAAAGCGCGATCCGGACAATTTGCGGGCTGTCTCAAAATCCAGCCCCAGGGGCTCGCCCACTGCCACGTGATCCTGCGGGGTAAAGGGCAACGCTGCCGGATCCCCCGACGCATCGGCCTTGCCGGGAAGCCAGCGTCGAACCTCGACATTTGCAGACTCATCCTGGCCTTCGGGCACGCTGTCGTGCGGCAGATTGGGCAGGGTGGCCAGCCAGTCATTCAATGTTTGCTGGATGGCGGAAAGCTGGTTCTCCAGCGTGGCAAGCTGCTCGGGGATTTGCCTGGATTCGGCCATCAGTGCGGTCGCGTCTTCGCCTTTGGATCGCAACTGGCCAATCTGCTTTGCCAGGGTATTGCGTCGCGATTGCAGGGCTTCGGTCTCTACCTGCAGCGCTTTGCGCTGTTCTTCCAGCGTGGCGAAGCGGTCTGCATCAAACGTGATGCCACGCCGCGCCAGACCAGTCGTGACGGCAGGCAGATCTCTGCGTAAGAGGTTGATATCGAGCATATGAGAAACGGGGAATGATTGAAAAGGAGTGAAGGCACCCACGCGGGGCTGACGTGCTGCTGTATTGTATTGAAAAGTTGTAACGCCTGTCGCCGGCCTGGCCGCTACTTACTTCCCGTGCTGCTTGTCCAGATCGTTGAGAAAGGCCAGTTTCTCGCGGATGCGGAGTTCAAGCCCGCGATCGGTAGGCGTATAGAAGCGTGCCTGCAAGCCATCGGGGAAATAGCGTTCACCCGCTGCGTACCCGTGGGGCTCGTCATGCGCGTAGCGATACGCCTTGCCATGACCCAGTGACTTCATGAGGGACGTGGGGGCATTGCGCAAATGCATGGGCACCGGCGCACTGCCATGCTGCTGGGCAAAACGGCGGGCTTCCTTGTAGGCATGGTATACGGCGTTGGACTTGGCCGCGCAGGCCAGATACACCACCGCCTGGGCCAGGGCAAGCTCCCCTTCCGGCGAACCCAGACGCTCGTAGACATCCGCCCCCTGCAAGGCCAACTGTGTGGCCCGGGGATCCGCCAGGCCAATGTCTTCATTGGCCATGCGAACCAGGCGACGGGCCAGGTAACGGGGATCGGCACCGCCATCCAGCATACGGGCAAACCAGTACAGCGAGGCATCGGGGTCTGAACCCCGGATGGCCTTGTGCAGGGCACTGATCTGATCGAAGAAGGCGTCGCCACCCTTGTCGAAGCGTCGCAGACTTTGTGACAGCGATGCCTCCAGCCGGGCGGAATCAATGGCCGATGCGCCAGCATCACGCGCTGCCTCGACCACCACCTCCATGGCATTCAACAGGCGTCGCGCATCGCCATCTGCCCACCCGACCAGCTGGGCGGATGCCTCGTCATCAAAGGTCAGATGTGTTGTTGACTTTGCCTTGGAACTTTCCCCGGTCATGCTCTCGTCGGCGCCAGCGCGAGCACCAGCACCAGCATTAGCGCCCGGATCAGCGCCTGCATCAGCATTCAACAGCGCCAGCGCCCGCTGTGCCAGTTCCTGCAGCTCGGCTTGAGACAGGGCTTCAAGCACATAGACACGCGCCCTGGACAGCAGGGCCGAATTGACTTCAAAGGACGGGTTCTCGGTCGTGGCACCGATAAAGGTCAGCAGGCCACTTTCGACATAAGGCAGAAAGGCGTCTTGCTGGGCCTTGTTGAAGCGATGGACTTCATCCACGAACAGGATGGTGCGCCGGCCGTGCTGCTGCTCCTGCCTGGCGATGTCGACAGCCTGGCGGATATCCTTGACCCCGCCCAGTACGGCAGAGATGGCAAGAAACCGGGCATCGAAACCATCGGCCATGAGACGGGCCAGCGTTGTCTTGCCGACACCCGGCGGACCCCAGAAAATCATGGAGTGCGGGCGACCGGAATCAAAGGCAGATCGCAGGGGCTTGCCGGGCCCCAGCAAATGCGCCTGGCCGACCACCTCATCAACCGTGCGGGGGCGCAAGCGCTCGGCAAGCGGTGCGTGAGGACGTGGCTGGCCGGCTCCCGTGAACAGGTCTGCGTTGTCTTGCATGGGTAGCTTACATCTTCACCCAGTCCACGTCGTCGGGAACGTCAAGACGAAAGGTGTCGGGATCCAGGTCCGTATTGGTTTGCAGGTCGGCCAGGCCAATCCGGGTGGTCTGACTGAAGGCGTCGTGCAGGATGATCTGGCGTGGCATGGCCTGATCAAAGCCAATGTCCACATGGGCAAAGCCGGCGTCTGCCGCCAGGGGTTTGGCTCGCAACCACTGCAGGCCCTCTGCGTCGGGCCGCTCGGACAGGTCAAACGCATCGGTCAGGTCATCGGAACCAAACAGGATGGCCGCGGGCGACGCCCCTATCGATTCGTCAACATCACGTTCAATGACCTGGGCCAGATCGGGGTCGTACTGCCACAGTTGCCGGCCATCAGAGAGAATAAGCTGCTCGTGAGGCTGGGTGGTTTCCCAGCGAAACTTGCCGGGCCGCTCAAATCGGAATACGCCGTGCTGAGCCTGCCCGGTTTCCTGCCCGGCATCATCTTCCTGTCGTTGCTCAAAACTGCCGCTGGCAGATTGAACCGTTTCAACAAACTGTTCAAGCTGATCAATGGCTGACTGGGCATTGGCGGTGGCCAGCGGCCACGCAACTGCCAGAGCAAGCGCGGGGCCCCAGGCAAACGTACGCAGCGCCCGGTGCCCCTGAACCAGCGGCGACAAGGTGCGGACAAGGAATAGTCTAATCATTGGCGTTCTCTGCCGGGACGAGTATTTCACGGTTGCCGTTGGACTGCATGGGCGAGACGATACCTGCCTCTTCCATCTGGTCCAGAAAACGTGCTGCGCGGTTATAACCAATCCGCAGATGGCGTTGCACGGACGAAATGGACGCCCGACGATTCTTGAGGACAATCTGGACGGCCTGGTCATAAAGCGGGTCGCCTTCGGAGTCGGCCATGCCGGTGACGGCACTCAGGCCATCGCCGGTTTCGCCTTCCTGGGCGCCTTCAAGCAAGCCGTCCACGTAGTTGGATTCGCCCTGTTCCTTGACCGCCTCCACGACCCGATGTACCTCGTCGTCATCAACAAAGGCGCCGTGAACCCGTTCGGGCAGCGCGGTTCCAGGCGGCATGTAAAGCATGTCCCCCTGGCCCAGCAGGGTTTCGGCCCCCATCTGATCAAGAATGGTTCGGGAATCGACGCGCGAGGAAACCTGAAAGGCAATGCGGGTTGGAATGTTGGCCTTGATCAGCCCCGTGATGACGTCAACACTGGGACGCTGCGTGGCCAGAATGAGGTGAATGCCGGCAGCACGGGCTTTTTGCGCCAGGCGCGCAATGAGCTCTTCCACCTTTTTCCCCACCACCATCATGAGATCGGCCAGTTCATCGATCACCACGACAATCATGGGCAGAGTGGTCAGTGGCTCGGGCGAATCGGGGGTCAGCGAAAAGGGGTTTGGCAGGGTTTCACCCTTCTTGGTGGCCTCGTCGATCTTGGCGTTATAACCGGCCAGGTTGCGAACACCCATCTTGCTCATGAGCCGGTAGCGTTTTTCCATTTCGCCCACGCACCAGTTCAGGGCGTTGGCGGCGTGGCGCATGTCGGTGACGACGGGCGCCAGCAGATGCGGAATGCCTTCGTAGACGCTCATTTCGAGCATCTTGGGGTCGATGAGGATCAGCCTGACCTCGCTGGCCTGGGCCTTGTACAGGATGGACAGCAGCATGGCATTGATGCCCACCGACTTGCCTGACCCGGTTGTGCCCGCCACCAGCAAATGCGGCATGCGTGCCAGATCGGCCACCACCGGATTGCCGGCAATATCCTTGCCCAGCGCCACCGTCAGCAACGATTTGGCTGAATGATAGGTCTGGGAGCCGACAATCTCTGACAGATGAACCGTTTGACGCTTGGGGTTGGGGAGCTCAAGACCCATGAGGTTTTTGCCCGGTATGGTTTCCACGACCCGGATATTGACCAGACTGAGCGCCCTGGCCAGATCCTTGGCCAGGTTGACGATCTGACTGCCCTTGACCCCCGTGGCCGGTTCTATTTCGTAGCGGGTAATGACCGGACCGGCCTGTGCCGCCACCACCACGACGCGAACACCGAAATCCGCCAGTTTCTTTTCTATGAGGCGAGAGGTGTACTCGATGGTCTCGGCCGATACGGTTTCGGGGCGCTCGCCCGACGCATTGAGCAAGCTGATGGGGGGCAGATCACCGCCGCCCTGGTCGGCAGGCAGCTTGAACAGGGTTTGCTGCTTTTCTTTGTTGACCCGCTCGGACTCGGGCACGGACGTGACGGCGGGCTCGATGCGAACCGGCTGGCTGTGGACGAGATCTGTTTGCCGTGCGCCAACCGTTTCAGCCCTTTCGGCCTTTTTGGTCACGCCCACGCGGCGGTCGTCACGGGCCCGCTTGGCCTCCAGCAGCCGGCGGGCAGCCGTTTCAATGAACCAGCCGACTTTTTCGGATACCGTCAGCCACGAGAAACGGAAGAACAGGCTGGCACCCACGGCGACCATGCCCAGAAGAAGAATGGTGGCACCCGCATGGCCAAAGGCGGCGGAGACCAGCATGGCAAGCACCTGACCGAGCTGCCCGCCCGCGCCAGCAGGCAGGTGTGCCCCCGAGATGGCCATCTGCGCGGCTTCGATTCCCATGGCGCCAGTCAGGAGCAGGGCAAAGCCGACTCCTTCTTCCCAGTGAATGCGCGGCAGGTCTGATGACGAGGCACGCGACTGCAACAGGCTGGTCAGCCGATAAAAACCAAGGACGACGCGGTGCACCAGCAACAAGACCCACAACCAGGCCGAGCGGCCAAAGAGAAACAGCAGGAAGTCAGACAGATGGGCACCGAATGTGCCACCCTTGTTGTTGATGCCGTTGACATGCACGGACTGTGACCAGCCCGGATCCGAAGGGTGCCAGCTGGCCAGCACCAGCGTCAGCCACACGGCCAGTAGCGCAAACAGGATCCACCGGGCTTCGCGCAGCAGCCCGGACAACCGCAACTGCAGGGCCGAGGGACCGTTTCGAACATTGCGCCCGCCACGGGCGGACGAAGCAGAG
>DATGUI010000268.1:0-17697 GCA_035301405.1 Burkholderiaceae bacterium | reverse complement strand
TACCGGCAAGAAAAACACATTCACGCTCCTGACCAACGGAGAAGAATTCTTTCCTCGCATCAGACAGGTATTGGCGGAAGCACGCACAGAAATATTTCTTGAAACATTTATTCTGGCGGACGACAAGGTGGAACGTGACTTGCGTCAGACGCTGATTGCAGCAGCGCGCCGTGGGGTGTTGGTACATGTCACCGTGGACGGCTACGGGTCAGATGAATTGCCACGAGACTATATAGACGGTCTGACTGCTTCAGGAGTGCGGTTTCATATCTTTGATCCCCGACCGCGTCTACTCGGCATCAGAACAAATATATTCCGCCGCATGCACCGCAAGATTGTGTGCGTGGATGGCCGCGTAGCCCTCTTGGGAGGTATCAATTTTTCTTCCCAGCACCTGCTTGAATATGGCCCCATGGCCAAGCAGGATTACGCTCTGGAGGTCTGCGGTCCCCTGGCGTCGGAAATTGCCCGCTTTACCCGCGATGCGCTGCATGAGCCTGGCCATGCAGGCCGCCGGATCACGAAACAGTCATCTCGTCCCGCAGACTTCGTGACAGCGGCTATGCCTGCTGGCGACGCTCGACTCATCATCCGTGACAATGACTGGCATCACAATGATATTGAAGATGCCTACCGTGCCGGTATCCAGGCGGCCAGATCAGACATCATCATTGCCAACAGCTATTTTTTCCCCGGTTATCGCCTGCTGCGAGAAATTGCCAAGGCAGCGCGCCGCGGGGTCCGGACCCGGCTCATCCTTCAGGGTGAACCGGATATGCGGGTTGCTCGTGGCGCCGCGCGGCTGCTCTATGACTATCTTGTCGACGCCGGTGTGGAAATACATGAATACTGCACCAGGCCTCTGCACGGCAAGGTTGCCTGTATTGACGAAACGTGGACAACCATTGGTTCGAGCAATCTGGATCCCTTCAGCCTGGCCCTTAATCTGGAAGCCAATATTTTCGTGCACGATCAGGCGCTCACCGCCACACTGCGCCAGACACTGGAACGCCTGATCGCTGAAAACTGCAAGCCCGTAGCCATGCATCACAAAAAACGAGGAGGACTGCGACGCCTGTGGATGGCTGTGGTCGTGTTTCATTTCTTGCGGCGTTTTCCGGCATGGTCCGGACTGCTTCCTGCTCACAAGCCGCAACTGGAATCCATGGCAACGCCATCCGATCCGGACTCTGGACAGAAAGACATCCCATGACTGCCCGTCAAGGCCGGCCCTGGCGACGCTTACGCAGCATGTGGCCCACCATTGCGCGCGCCGTGTCGCTGCTTGTGGCGCTAACCATTGCCGTGTTGCTCACCCGCCAGGCGAGCAACATCGACTGGCAAGCGGTCCTCGGGGCCGCAGGCGACACACCCGCGATGACACTTGCTTTTGGCGGCAGCCTGGCCGGAATCGGTTATCTTGCCTATTCCACGATTGACGTGCTGGCACGCAGGCACCTTGAACAGGATCAGGCACCCTTGAAAACGCTGGCCATTGCAGCAACCAGCTATGCCTTCAACATGAATCTGGGTGCAGTGCTTGGCGGTGCCGCCATTCGCCTGCGACTCTATCATCATGCCGGCCTGAAAACGCCTGCCGTGGCCAGTATTGTCCTGTTTGGCTCGCTGACCAACTGGCTGGGATACAGCTTGCTTGCCCTGGTATTTGTTGTGGGAGACACGCCCGAGACCTTAAGCCGCCTGTACATTGACGCCATGGTGACACGCATGATCGGCCTGCTGGTATTTGTGCTCGGGCTGGGCTATGTACTTGTGTCGGTTGTGCAGGGCGGCCGCCCGTTCCGGCTTTTTGGCCACACATTCAAGGTACCGAACTTGCGGATGGCCATGGCTCAGAGTGCCGCCTCACTGGCGTCGTGGAATGCCATGATATTGATTGTCTATCTGCTGTTGCAGCGGCAAGTCCCTTATCTGCAGGTCATGGGGCTGATGATGTTCAGCAGCTTTGCAGCCATGATGGCACATATTCCGGCTGGGCTTGGCGTGATCGAGGCGGTTTTTGTTGCAGGACTGGGAAACCAGTTGCCTGCGCACCAGGTGCTTGCGGCGGTATTGATGTTTCGGGCTGTGTACCAGTGGACACCGCTGAGCATTGCATTGCCCGCGATGTTGGTCCACGAGGCGTACAGGAAATGGAGTCGGTCATGATTCTCACCATGCTGACCGTCAACATCCACAAGGGCTTTTCACTGTTAAACCGGCACTTTGTGCTCAAGGAACTGCGCAACGCACTGCTGGAAGCCCGCCCAGATCTCGTCTTTCTTCAAGAGGTGACCGGCGCACACACCGTTCATGCCAGCCGGCTGGCAGAATGGCCCACCCAATCGCACTACGAGTATCTGGCCGATACCGTGTGGTCGGATTTCGCCTATGGGCGCAATGCGGTCTACCCGGAAGGGCATCATGGCAATGCCGTGCTATCCCGCTATCCCATCGTCGCATCAGCCAATCACGACATCAGCATTGCCGGGCCTGAGCCACGTGGCCTGCTGCACTGTCTGATACAGCCACCCGCCCTGCCGTCTCCCTTTCATGCAATCTGTGTGCATCTGGGCCTGAATGCACGCCATCGTCAGATTCAACTGCACGGCCTGTGCTCACTGATTGACAGTGAGGTACCCGACGATGCACCCCTGCTGGTTGCCGGGGACTTCAATGACTGGCGACAGCACGCTGATCCCATCCTGGCCCGTTGCGGCATGCAGGAAATCCATACTGTTCATGGCGGCCGGCCACCACGCAGCTTTCCGGCCATATGTCCGGTACTGCGACTGGATCGCATCTACGCACGGAGCGTAAAGGCCAGTCGCCCCGGCCCGCCCGCCCCTCGCGCCTGGCGCCATCTTTCCGATCATGTGCCCCTCACTGCCGGCGTCATTCTGTAAGCGCACATTGCCCCAGGCAAATCCGAAACAAGGAGACACGTACAAGCCCAGGGAAGCACAGGCATAAAAATTGCTGCTTTGCGCTTACTCCATCAACGTCAAGCCCTGTCATGCATCTCTTTTCCCAGCCGGACTGGTCCGCCATGTTCAGCTTTTCAACGCCGCCTCTTGAGCTACTCGTGCGGGGGTCAGCCATGTACTGGTTTATCTTCGTCCTTCTCCGGGTGGCAGGACGGCGTAACATCGGGTCGCTGGGCGTTGCCGATCTGCTGGTCGTGGTGCTGATTGCCGATGCCGCACAAAATGGCATGTCCGGAGATTACATGTCCATCCTGGATGGCATGATTCTGGTTGCCGTCATTGTGGGATGGACAGTGTTCGTCGACCGATCCACGTATCATCTTCCCGTTCTTGCCAGACTCCTGTCCATTGATCACATCTGCCTGGTCAAGGACGGTCGCATCATCCGCCACAACATGCAGCGTGAAGCAATAACCATGGAGGACCTGACGGCCGAATTGCGAGAGAGCGGGCTGGACGATATCGCCCAGGTCAGACGCGCCTATATTGAAGCGGATGGCAACATCAGCATTCTTCCTTATCGATCTCGCCAGGAGCAACCTTCCCAACCGCAACGCCCTCCGTAAGCCTTGTTCAGGAATGGAAATCAGCGTCGACAAGCGAGCCTTCACCAAACACGGCACGCGATGGCGCCTTCCTGGAGGGGCGGCCTCGTGGTACAGCAGACAGGAATGAGGCCTTGAGCTTGCCGTCATCCGCCATGATGTACGCACGCTGTACGGTATTTCGCAATTCGCGTACGTTTCCCGGCCAATCATGCCGGCGCAAGCGTTCAAGGGCTTCGTCCGCAAAACAATGTTGTGTTCCTGCTTCGGCATTGAGCTCGTCGAGAAACAGGTTGGCCAGCAGGAGGACGTCGTCGCCCCGTGATCGAAGGGCGGGCAATTCCAGAGGAAAAACAGCGAGACGGTAGTAGAGATCTTCCCGCAACCGGCCTTCCTTGACCGCCTTTTCAGGACAGCGATTGGTTGCGGCAATTACTCGTACATCACTGATACGTTCCTGATGCCCGCCGATACGCATGAAACACCCCGTTTCCAGCACCCGGAGCAATTTGACCTGTAAATCCATGGACATCTCGGTAATCTCGTCAAGAAACAGGGTACCGCGATGTGCACGTTCGAAAAATCCCTTGTGCTGCCTGTCAGCGCCAGTAAAGCTGCCGCGCTCATGGCCAAACATCTCGCTTTCTATCAGCGTCGCAGAAATGGCGCCGCAGTTGACGGCGAGAAAACATGCGTCCCGTCGTGCGCTGCGATCGTGGATCGCATGAGCAACCAGCTCTTTTCCTGTTCCACTCTCCCCCAGCACGAATACCGTCATGTCACTGGGTGCAACCCGCGCAATCTGTCGATAAACCACTTGCATGGCTTCGGACTCGCCAAACAAACAGCTGAAATGCCCCGGCGATGGCGCGTCCGGATCGGTCGGCACTGATGGCTTGCGGGCGGCCAGACGCTTCAGGATTGCGCCCAGACGCCGGAAACAGACCGGCTTGCGCAAATAGTCTTTCACGCCTAGCCTCAAGGCAGCCACGGCATTGTCCGTATCCTGACGGTCTGCCATGATGACCACGTCACTTCCTGCTCCCAGCGCTTCCCGGCATACACCCATGCCCTCTTCATCAGGCAGACGAACATCGGCAAGCAGCAAATCAGGTTTACGCATGTCGAACTGCAATAATGCATTCTTTACTCCGTCAGCCACCGCAACAGAGCATCCATGATCACGGGCAAGCGCCGCCAAAGCCTCCCTTGACGCCTTGTCACTTTCGAGAATCAATACATGAGGCATGACTTTTCCTTGTCAATGAACGGAACAACACATTCGTTCATGTTGCCCGCGTTCGGTTCGTGTTTGTGTTGCCATATGAACCTGCATGTAAATACAGTGAGCCCGCATCTGCAGGGCAGGCCCGGCACGATAATTGCTGGTTGATCAGATAGATGACAGTCAGCCCTCAAGGTATTTGCAGCGAAGTGGGAGAACCGAAATGAGCGAAGCATCATCCAATGACCAAGCCCGAAAAACAGCTGAACGCCAACGTCGTATTCAAGACGAAGCCGACAAGCAAGACAGCCTGCATAGCCGGGAAACGAACAGCCCTTCCTCACAAGGGGCCGCACAGCCCGGGGATCACGAGCAACCCGAGCCGCCGCTTCCTTCTCAGCACCAGCGCAAGCCCGGGAAGGAATCGCTGCTCGACCCGGCGCCTCGCTACGAAGCACCCGATTACCGTGGCAGCGGCAAGCTGCAGGGCAAGGTGGCTCTGATTACCGGGGGCGATTCGGGAATCGGCCGTGCCGTCGCCATTCTCTACGCCCGCGAAGGGGCTGATGTGGCCCTGGTTTATCTCTCTGAGCATGATGACGCTGAAACGACAGCCCGAGCCGTCAGAGCCGAAGGAGCACGCTGCCTGACCATAAGCGGTGACGTCGGGGACCGGTCATTTTGCGAGGCAGCCGTTGCCCAGACAGTCAAGCAATTTGACAAGCTTGACATACTCGTCAACAACGCCGGGTTTCAAGAGCATGCCATGTCACTGGACATGCTGACGGAAACCCACTTTGACGAAACCCTGAGTACCAATGTGGGCGGCTACTTTCGCATGGCGCGTGCAGCACTCCGGCATCTTCCGGAAGGCGGCTGCATCATCAACACCGGTTCAGTAACCGGTCTCAGAGGCAGCCCGTCCTTGCTGGACTACTCTGCCACCAAGGGTGCCATCCACGCATTTACCCGTTCACTGGCTGCAAACCTGATCAATCGCGGCATCCGTGTCAACGCCGTCGCGCCCGGACCAGTATGGACGCCACTGAATCCGTCAGACAAGCCAGCCGAAAAAATCCCCGAGTTTGGCCAACAGACGCAGTACCAGCGCCCTGCTCAGCCCGAAGAGCTGTCCACTGCCTACGTATTTCTGGCCGCACCCAGCTGCTCCAGCTACATTACAGGCATTGTTCTGCCCATTACGGGAACGGCTGGTGATTGAGCACGTCGCCCGTCTGCTCGGCACGCCTCACCAAGCGAAGCATCTGCCTGACGTCGGAACCGACCGGGTGCCGGCGGGCACCTGACAATCGATAATGACGCCAAGTGTCAAGTATCGCCTGGCGACGCTGCTTCCAGCTTGGCAAGGCGGAGAGCGCATCCTTCGTGCTGAGCAGCGCTTCATTCCATGGCAGCCGCATCCATGCAACCATGAGCGCATTGCGAATCAGCAGACGCTCCCGTTCATGCTGATCACGCAGCGACGATGGACAGTGCCACGCCTGCAACTGAGGCGCATACAGTATCCGCCAGCCCTGCTGCAACAAATCCAGTGCCATCAGTGATTCTTCTCCGCCGATGAACAAACCGGCCCAGTACCCTCCCACCGACTCAAAAGCAGAAACGCGCACCACGCACGCGCCGGCCATGAATCCGGTCAATGCGGGCCCGACATCAGGTTCTCCTTCCAGAGGGCTGATTGCCATGCGCTCACAGGTTGCGTCCGTGCTTACTGATGCACCCACCAATATCCGGGCGCTGAGAACGGCCACATCGTCATGACGGTCAAGGATGGCGCGGGCCTTGCCCAGAGAATCGGGCAACCAGCAAACGTCGTCGTCGCAAAAGGCTACAAAACGCGTCGTGACAGCCCGTACACCCAGATTGCGGCCGGCGGCACCGAGGTTGGAATCTGCTCGTACGAGCGTGACGTCAGGGAAGTCGCGCTGGATGCGAAGGGCCGTGCTGTCCGTGCTGGCGTTGTCAACGACAACCAACGGAATGTCTGGCGCCAGTCCTCGCAAACGGTCCAATGTACGCAGCAATGATTCACAACGATTGTGCGTCAACACGACGATACTCATGTCTTCAGCAAGCGGTAGCGCCTCAGCCATTGTCTGGCTCCATATCCGTCAGGCGCCAGTAATGTTCAGGCAAGGCGTCATCCCCGCTGCCCGGCGTCAATCCAAGCGCCTCCAGTTGACTGCTGTAGGCTGAGACTGCATGCCGTTTCTTGTCTGTATCGGCCCATACTGTCAGCCAGCGTGTCGCACATACGCCCTGCTCGGAAAGCCAGGCGAGACGGCGCTGCACCTGCCCAGGGTGGCGACAGTAGGGAACGTCCTCATAAGCGATCCACTCCTGATCATCCGGCCCTTGTTTCCGCAAGTCCAGTGCCGCATCAGCCAGCTGGATATGGTCTTCGTGAAACAATCCCAGCGGCAGCAAGACCGTATCAGGTCGCCTGTCTTGCAGCGTCTGTTGCAGATGTTCGAACAAGCCTTCGCCGGTCCCGCCATACTGACTGTCAAGCATATGAAGCTGCTCATTTCTGGCCTGCAGTATTTCCAGGGCCCGCCAGTTTTCCTGGCTGCGCGTCAACATGGCTTGCCGTGCGTTGACAAACCCGCAACGCCTGTCCCATTGTGGAGCCGGGACATCATACCCAGGTTGGCCCGCATAAGCGGTCAGCACCGTCGCACCCGGGTGCTGCGCCAGAAAGGCGCCACAACTGAGCACGGCATCATCAAAATGTGGCGACAGAACCAGAATGCCGCTGCCTGCCTGCCAGTCTGGCGTCTCAAAAGAGCTGTTCATTTTGTTGCCTGTGCGCCCACTGTCTTCTCAATGAGAAAACTGCCCATGGCCAGTGCATCCAGTGGCGAGGTAAAAAATGCCTCCAGGGCGTCGCGCGGCGTGCAGACGATGGGACGGCCGCGTGTATTGAACGAGGTGTTGACCAGAACCGGCACACCTGTGCGGGCCTCAAAAGCGCGCAACAACTCATAATATTCCGGATGTTCAGAATGGCTGACGGTCTGCACGCGGGCCGAGCCGTCAATATGACGCACGGCGGGGATACGTGAAGCTTGATGCGGCAACACGTTGTACACAAACAGCATGAATGGCGCATGTATGCCCGCACCACTGGTCGGCTCAAACCATTCATGGGCACATTCCTCAACTACCGCGGGGGCCACTGGGCGAAAGTCCTCGCGATCCTTCAGGCCGTTCAAGCGTTCCTGCATGGCCGGATCCACGGGCGATGCCAGTATGGAACGGTTGCCCAGCGCCCGAGGCCCGAACTCCATCCGACCCTGAAACCATGCGACCACCTTGCCTTCGGCGAGCAGATCGGCCGTTACGGCAGGCAGGTCAGATACCTTGCGATAGGGAACCTGGGCAAGCTGCAAGACCTGTTCAATGGACTCATCATCAAATGCAGGCCCCAGGGATGCATGGGTCATGGTCCACCGACGGGATGCCGCACGCACCTTGTGATCCTGATACAGCGCAGCACCCAGCGCTGTCCCGCTGTCACCGGCTGCTGGCTGCACCCAGACCCGTTCGAAAGGGCCTTCACGAGCTACCCGCGAATTCATGACGCAATTCAAGGCGACGCCCCCGGCCATGCAAAGACTGCTTTCTCCGGTCTGGCCATGCAACCAGTCGACCATGTGCATCACCGTTTCTTCCAGCACGGCCTGCAGCGAGCGCGCAATATCCATGTGCTGCGCTTCGAGGGCTTCACCCGGTCTACGGGCAGGGCCCAGATGCGTAGCCAAGTCAACGGCATGAAGCGAAAAGCCGCCCTCTTCTTCTTTCTTGAGGAGTTCGCGAAACACAGGCAGCAAGGCGGGCTGTCCGTAGGAAGCCAATGCCATGACCTTGTATTCGTCGCTGGCATGCAGAAACCCCAGATGCCGGGTCACGGCTTCATAGAGCAAACCAAGGGAATTTGGCATGGAAATCTGCTTGATGCGCCGGTAACCGCCTTTTGAAAAATGCCCATAACTGGTGGTGACCCCTTCCCCCCGACCATCCATGGTCAGCACAGCTGACGTCTCGAAGGGCGATGCAAGATAGGCACTGGCCTCGTGGCAAAGATGATGATCAAGAAAGACCCACCTGGACTGAATGTCATCCAGCGACGTGCCGGCAAACCGTTTGGCAACATGCAAAGGCGCTCCTGCGGCAAGTTGTCGGGGCGCATTGATCATGTAGCACAGGAACAAGGGATCCCAAGGTGAGCGTCCCTGCTCAGGAGCCCAATTGGCGGACGGTTCCAGCGGTAACCGGATCTCCCCTGTGTCAGTCACGCCATCCTGGGGCAGCAAAGCCGGATCAAACGAATAGGCAATATGCTCAACATCCGCCAGTTCAATGTCTGCTTCGGACAGGCAATAGTCCATGGCATGAAACGGCAACTGCCATGCGGTAAAGGGAACCGGACGCTTGCCGTGCTTGATCCGGGTAAATCGCTCCTCTTCCGCAGCGGCAATGACCTTGCCGTCACGCACCAGGGCCGCAGAACAATCATGAAATGCCGCATTGATTCCCAGGGTGTACATCGCACTCTCCTTGTCTTGTACTTGCTGTTCAGGGCCAGGATGTTTCTTTCATGGGAAGCACCATGATCTCCGGCACGACACTGTCTTCAGGTTGTGTCAGCACAAAGCAGATCGCGCGCGCCACCCTTGCCGGATCCTGCAGTGACATGACATCAATGTCAGGGAAACGGTCCAGGAGAAAGGGCGTCTGCATCCCTCCTGCTATCACCACGCTCACCCTGATGCCGCGCGGACGCAACTCGGCGTGCAGGGCCTGCGACAGACCGGCCAGCCCCCACTTGCTGGCGTGATAGGCACTGGCATTGGGCCAGCCACGCCGCGCCGCCGTTGAGGCGACATTCACAATGTGGCCACTGGGCCGCAGGGCTGCCAGCGCAAGTTTTGACAAGATAAAGGGGCCTGTCAGATTGGTACGCAATACGCGCTCCCAGTCGTCAACATCGACATCTTCAATCGGGGCCGTCACGTCGATACCGGCGCAGTTGATCACCGCGTCCACCCCTCCATGCTGTACCGTCGCCTCTTTGAAAATGGCTTGCACATCAGCCACCGTGCCTACGTCTCCGGCCATGGCCTGCACGTCCATTCCGTCGTCCGACAGTCTGGATGCCATTTCCCTGAGGCCCGGCTCGTTGATATCAAAGGCAAAGACATGGGCACGCTCGGCAGCCAGTTGCTGACACAGTGCCGCGCCCAGTCCACTGCCAGCACCGGTGACCACAACCACCTGTCCGGCCAGAGGTACGGAATCCTGCATATTGATTCTCCTTTCCTGTTGCTTGTCGCCGTGGACAACCATGCCCACGCTACAACCCTGCAGCAAGTAGCGTGCCCGACTTGCGGACGCTGGCAGGACGGATTCTTATGCACTACCATGAAGAAGAGGATGGCTGACAACAGGAGCTTGTGGTGCCCGAATTGAAACTGGACATGCGGATACAGCAAGAGACGGTGCTGACCCCTCGGTTGCAGCAATCGCTGAAGTATTTACAGATGTCCGTACCGGAGTTTCAGCAGGCCGTCCAGCACGCTCTGGGAACCAACCCTTTTCTTGAAGACCCGGATGATGACGCGGGTGTCCCGAGTCATGCAGACAGGCTGCCAGAACCATCGGCGTCAACCTCGCCACAAGGCACGAAAACACCCGAGCCAGTCGGTGCGGGCAACTATCCTGCCCCGCGCCACCACAATGATGTTGACCCGGTCTCCGGCGCACCGGCAAGCCGTTCACTATACGAGTGTCTGCTGATGGAACTGGGCACCCTCTCGCTTTCCCAGCGCGACTACCTGCTAGCCAACTACATCATTGATTCGCTTGATGAAGACGGCTATATGCGCCAAAACCTGGAAAATCTGCCAGAAGCAAATGACTTCAGACCGAAGGTTGCGCCGGCCGAATGGCGGGCCGCCCTGCACACCGTGCAACAGCTCCTGACCCCCGGTATTGCTGCACGCGATCTGCGAGAATGTCTGTTGTTGCAGCTGCAGGCACCCGTAGACGATTCTGAAACCGACACGGTACGCGAACTGGCCGCGGCCATCGTCGGTGACCACCTCGAGCGCCTCGGGCGCAACGACTGGACCGGCCTGCGAGAAGCGTTGCAGACTGATGACCACACACTGAGCCAAGCCTGCCAGATGATTCGCCAGCTTGATCCCCGGCCCGGCCGGCGTTACGACAACAGCCCCGTTGCCTATGCCATACCGGACGTCATTGTTGACCGGGATGACGCAGGATGGCGCGTCCGCCTCAATGACGCGGCCATGCCGCGCGCCTGCCTGCAAACCCGATACGTGGACTATCTGCGCCACGCTACCGATGGCAGCCGAAACCTTCTGAGGCGTGAACTGCAGGAAGCACGCTGGCTCATACAGAACATGGAGCAGCGCTACGCCACCATCATTCGTGTTGCCGAGGCCATTCTCAAACGCCAGCACCGCTTTTTCGAGTACGGTGATGTTGCCCTGCGGCCACTGACCCTGCACGAGTTGGCGCAGGATATTGATGTTCATGAGTCCACCGTCTCTCGTGCGACGGATGGAAAATACATGCTCACACCCCGAGGCTTGTATGCCTTCCGGCACTTTTTCTCGCGCGAATTGAACACGGCAAGCGCTGGCACCTGCTCCGCCACGGCCGTTCGTGCCCTTATCAAAGAGCTGGTAGACGCTGAAGACGGCAAACAACCCCTTTCAGACGTTGCCCTGGCCCGCAGCCTGGCCGACAACGGTATCGTGGTGGCGCGCCGTACAGTTACCAAATACCGGCATCAGTTGAAGATCCCATCGGTAGAACATCGCAGGATACATTATTGACCGGGCCGGCACGATTATTGCTGAGCATATCGCTGCAAAACAGGGGAAAGGACGAGATCACATTACGCTCAAATGGAGGAATCATGGCATCCACCACTTACGCACCGGCCATACGGGAATGGCCTGAAAACGCTCGGGAAGCAGCCCAACTTGTGGTCGAGCAGTACGGTGACCCGGACGAAGTCATGGAAAGCTGGGTTGTGTGGCACCAGCCAGGACCATGGAAACGCATTGTCGCCTCCCGAGAAGTCCACGATCACAACTTTCCCACGCCGCACCTGGATTCCGTTGAATCCGTGATCGACTATCGGTTTCCTGACCACAAGACACAAGATCTTTATCTGTTTGACGGCAGTGTCGTCATTGACCGCACCAAGGGGGAGGTTTCAGCACGCTGTCACGATGAGCAGGCCAATTTTCTGGCACTCAACCTCATGCATGATATCGCGACAGGCACCAAATCGGTTGAGGAAGCGCGCGACTATTACGCCAGGGAGTTTCTGGATTATCGGCGCAACAAACCCACGCCGTACATGGAACGACTGCAGTTTGCCCCAGCGTCGGGCAATACTGCCGATCCAGATGAGGCCATACTCACCGACGCTGATCTGGAGCGCGCCGTTCAGGAGGGCAAGCAATCCGGCTAGCAACGGCCATCGCCAACCCTGAATCTTCGCCATGAAAAACACCCCGAAGGTTGGACAGGTGTCCAACTTTCGGGGTGCAGTTCAGGATCAAGGGCTTTGTTTGAAACGCTGGTCACGATCCGGTGTGGCGGTCGGCCATCAAGTGAAATGAACCAGCTACATGGGGCCCTGCCAGTAAGGTGGCTGCCCGTAAAAGTCATAAGCCTGCCTTGCCCAGATCTCGTCTGCCATGCTGGGCCAGTTATCCTTGTCAAAGCCATCGGCCTCGCTCAGCCTGTCAGTGCTGATATCCAGAATGAAGCGCTTGTTGTCTGTATCCAGCGTCAGGGCACTCCAGGGGATGGCGTAGAGCTTGTCGCCCAGGCCCAGCATGCCCCCATGAGAAAGCACGGCATAGGCAATGCGACCGTGCTGGACGTCCAGCATGATTTCTTGAATTGATCCCAGCTTTTCGTCCTGCAGGTTGTAGACATCGTTGGATTGCAGTGTCTTTGCTGCCATCACTTCCGGCCCGGGACCGCTGGTTCCGGACTTGGGGCCGCCCACGATATCAGCGCCGCGATCGGCTGCCTGTGTGCCGGGTGTCTGATCTCTCTGTTCCATCATTGATCTCCCACTTTCAGAAATTACACAACACTTGTGTTGACTGCTCCCAGCAAGTCGCGTGCCCGGACTCGCATCATGGACAACGATTCAGCCTCCCATGTCGGAAAGAAACGTGTCTTTCATCTCCGTCATTTTCTTGTCCAGGCCGTTCAGATCGATATTGTTATCAATGACGGCCTTGAACATCTCGTCTTCCTCTTCCTTGACGTGGTGCTCGACAAACTCACTGATGACCGTGACTTTGGCATCATATAAATCATCGCCTGGCTCCATCTTGCGCAGATCCGCCACGATGTCTTTTATGCTGGCGTGCTCAACAATGGCTTCGTCCAGCATGTCGTCAAACGTATCGGCATCTTTTTCTCGCAGCCAGGGATAAAACAGTTTTTCTTCTATTTCGGTATGGGCAAGCAATGCTGTACCGACCTGATCGATAATTTCTTTCTGGTTCGTCTTGCGTGTTTCCGATTCATATTCGTCAACAAGTTTGGCCACTTTTCTGTGGTCATCAATCAGCATGCCAAGCGCTGCTCTCTGTCTGGCGGGAATATCAGATTTATTCATCTTGCTTCCTTTTCGTCGGATGAAAATCAGGGTAACGGCAAGAGAAGCAAGATACGTACCCGCTTGCACGGGCAACAGGATGGCCGGCACGCCAACATCCGGCACGTTTACTCTCGTGCCGGTTTGGACGTGCTGGCCTGATCAGGAAATGGCTTATTGCGCAATCGCTTCCAGGGCGATATCAATGCGCACATCGTCACTGATGAGGGGGGCGTATTTGTCGGCCTCGAAATCGCTGCGCTTGACCATGACGGTGGCATCGGCACCAATGGCATCACGTTCCAGCATGGGGTGTTCGGCATTGTTGAAGCGCTGCACTTCCAGCGTCACGGCCTTGGTGATGCCCTTGATGGTCAGTTCGCCGTCGATGGTGCTTGGCACACCGTCTTCAAAATGAACGTCGGTGGACTTGAAGGTGGCTTCAGGATGGTTGGCCGTATCAAAGAAATCTTCACCCTGTATATGGCCATTGAAACTTTCGGCGCCGGTCTGTACCGACGTCATGTCAATGACGATATCCACTTCTGCCGTGTTGGCTTCCTTGTCGTAGACAATGGTGCCCGTTGTGTTGGTAAACCGGTTGACCTGGGTGGAAAAACCCATGTGGTCATAGCTGAACCGGGGGAAGGTGTGGGTGCTGTCTATGCCGTAGGTAACGGGCTCAGCCATCAGGGGGGAAGCCATCAGACCGGTGAGGGCCAGACCAGCTGCAAAACGGGTAATGGAACGCATGGTGATTTTCTCCAGAATTGAATGATTGATTGAAAAAGTCAGGAAAAACGATTTGAGTTCGGACAGGCAATGAGAGAGTGTCTGCACCTGGGATAATGGTCAGTTGGCCTCAGCGGCTATCTGCACATTGATGGTGACCTCATTGGCAACGATATCGAAGGTCGACCACGAGCCTTCACCAATGGAATAATCGCCTCGCTGAATGACAAACTCGGCCTCGAATATCCCCTTGCCGGCTTCTTCGTGAAACACTGCGGGTACGGTGACATCCTGTTCAATGCCCTTGATGGTGAGCACACCACTGACATCGTATTGTCCCTCGCCAGTCACACTTATCTTGTCTGACTCGAAGCTTGCTGTCGGGTGTGCATCCACATTGAACCAGTCTTTGCCGACCACTTCGTCGTTGCCATCCGAGGTGCCGGTATCGACACTGGACAGGTCCACTTGAAACGATGCCTGCCCGTCCTCGGGATTGCCGGGGTCAAAGGAGAGATCGCCTTCGAAGCGGGTGAACTTGCCGTTCATGTTGACACCCATTTGCTGATAGCCGAACTGAATGGTGCTTTCGTCGGGCAGTACGGTGCCGTATTCGGCCGCCAGTGCGCCGCTGAACGGAACGAGAACCAATGAAAGGCAGGCGGCCAGGCTGCTGGCCTTGAATAATTGCTTGTATGACATGATGAAAATAGCTCTTGATGGTTGAAAGAATATTCGGGAAGTGGCGCACACAGGGGACGCACCGCTGAATGGTCACTGACGGCGAGCGAATGACATGCGCCGCAAGGTGTCGTCACCATCGATAAAGTGATGCTTGAGTGCCATGAGCACATGGCCGGCAATGGCTGCAAGCATGATCAGGTTCAGATTGACATGCACGGCCAGAAGCGTGTCGCCCAGGACCTCGTTTTCAGGGAGCAGGTCCGGGAGCGGCAACACCCCGAACCAGACAGTCTGCACGCCCTTGGCTGAGCTCATGAGCCAGCCGCTGAGCGGAATAGCCAGCATGAGAACGTACAGCACACCATGACCGGCTGTGGCCGCGATCCTGACCGCGGGGGAAAAGTGCGCCGGCATGGCAGGGGGCCGATGGCGAAACCGCCAGGCCAGACGCAGCAACACCAGCAAGAAGATGGAAACGCCTGTCCATTTGTGCCATGAGTACAGCTTGAGCTTGTCGGGCGACAGGGGCAGATCAACCATATAAAAGCCCAGTGCCAGCATGCCCAGTATCATGATGGCAATCAGCCAGTGAAGCAGCCTGGAAATGATATGGTATTGCCCGCCTGATGAAGAGGTTATCTTTTTTCTCATTTGAAAATCAGTATTTATGACCGAGAAATGTATGTTAGTCAGTGGGTTTGCATAAATCCAGCGGAGAATATCGATGGATACCATCAAGAATACTGAACATCACGCAGCAAACCCCTGCCGCTACGGCTTGCACGCATGGGCACCATGTGGAATCGTCAGGCACTACCTCAGTCCGGCACAGACGCAGAGACCGGGTAGGTCACGCTGCCTGCTGGCCCGATCCGGGCGAAGTCGGTCAGCCGTGCTGGTTCCATGCTTGACCCAATGATGTGATTCACGGCATGTTCGGACGCCAGCAGATAGTCGGTAATAATTCTTCTATGGCAGCGCCACCACACGCCTTCTGCACACATGATGGCCACCTGATGTGTTTTTCCGAGCCTGACGAGCTTGTGCAAGTCATCTTGAAACGCCTCACCCAGTGCGTAATCCGCATAATTGTGAAAGCTCTGGTTCTTCCACGCACCGTTGATGTCCGGATCCATGCCCTGCTTCTTGCGCCGCCCCGCCAGACCGGAAAGATGACAATACTGCATGCCCGCCTGCCGCAAGGCATCGGCCAGCCGTTGTTGATTGTATTGTGGAAAGGCCCTTGACCCGGGGTATCGGCGCACGTCCACCACCATGTCGATGGAAGCCTTGCCCAGCAATGCAATGAAGTCGGACAGATCCAGATTGGAGTGCCCCACTGTATGAAAACGGGTCTGCTCCCGGCTATTGTCCAAGGCCTTGCGGTTGCCGGGAAGCTGCGTCATGACACACCCAGATGGCTGGTCTTGATGTAGAAAGTCGCTTCCTTGCCAAAGGCCTGCACAACGGGCATAGAGCCAGCAGGATAACGAAGCCAGCTTGCCGCCGGATACACCTGACCATCAATGGCCAGCTTGCCCGACACCACCAGGATCTCCGCTCCGCCCGTGCCGGCAAGCGATAACGTCTGCACTCCGGTGAGGCGCCGCAGACAGACTTCTTCGACATTGCCGATAAACAGGGGACAAAATGCATGACCATTGGTGTCGTGCCGCCACAAGGCCGAATTGTTCGTATCGATGCAGACACGACCCTTTTCGGCCGAGGCCATTTGCCTGAGCTTGACAAATATGGTGGCGCCTTCATCCGTATACGGTCGATGCGATGATCCAGGCGGGTTGCGGATATACCAGCCGGCAGGATAATGTCCGGACTCGTCGGAGAAAACCCCCGAGAGCACAAGAATTTCCTCGCCCGCTTCGTGTCTGTGGCGCGGGAAGCTGGATGCAGGTGCGTATCGCACGATGCTGGTCGCCCGGGCGACCTCTGTACCGATGCGGTCCAGCATGATGCGTTCAACACCACGCTGGGGCGAAGCAATCCACTTGTGCTGGGAAGGGGTAATCGTGACCGGTTGGGAAAAATCAGCGTTGACAAGCATGCAGACTCGCTTTCATCGAGGTAATCAAGTCACATTGTCACGATATATCAAGTAAGCTCTGAGACCAAATGTGTATACTCGCAACCAGAAAGTCATATTTGACTATTCCTGCATCAAAACATTAATGATCAGGAGAAAAGAAACACAAAGCTTTGTTTTCTTTCAATAACCAAAGGGGTATCTCGTGCGCAAGGTCAAGATCAGTACACGATTGTTGGCTGGGTTTGGAGCCACTATTTTTCTCATGCTGGCCATTGCATCGACCGGAATCTGGCGCATGACGGCTACGTATAACGTCAATCATTATCTGCAGGAACGGCAGGATGTCACTAACCTGGTCAACGAGCTCATCGGACAAGTGGAACTCAATGGCAACCAGGTCCAGGCACTTGGCCGACTCACCTACGGTGCCGACCTGAAGTTTTTTGGCGATCAGCTGCAACAGACTCAGGCGCGGATTGACGACATCTATACTGAACTGCATGAAAAAATCGCCCTGCCCGAGGCGCGCTCCATCCTGGAATCCAGTCAGGAACACCGGAAAGAATATCTGCAGCAACGGGAAGCAGGGATGAAGCTGGTTGATGCCGGGGACCGGACAGGCGCAGCGCGATTCTTCAGGGACGACATGCCGCGTCTGCTTGATGCCTACATTGCCGAGCTGAGACGGCTGGCGCAGCTGCAGGAAACGGGCGTTGCTTCACTGATTGACGAAAGCAATGCCGGCATCCAGCTGGGGCAGGGCATGATCATCGCCCTGGGCCTGATTGCCGTGCTTA
>DATGUI010000267.1:0-2558 GCA_035301405.1 Burkholderiaceae bacterium | reverse complement strand
CTGGTGCTGGGCGCCAATCTGGGTACGGCGGTCAATCCTGTGCTGGAGGGCAGCAACGTGAATGATCCGGCGTCGCGGCGTCTGCCCGTGGGCAACCTGGGCACACGGGTGGCTGGCTGCGTGCTGGGCCTGGCCTTGCTGCCCTGGATTCCCGCTGCCATGGACGTGCTAACCTCCGACGCGTCGCGGGCTATTGCCAACTTTCATACCCTGTTCAACATTGCCGTGGCGCTTCTGTTCTTTCCGCTGCTGGAACCTTATGCGGCCTTTGTCACTCGCATGTTTCCAAAACGCGCCAATCCCGATGATCCCACGCGTCCGCTCTATCTGGATGAGTCCGCCCATGAGGTGCCCGACATTGCGCTGGGCAATGCCGCGCGGGAAGCATTGCGCGTTGCCGACATGCTCCAGTCACTACTGGGCATGAGCCGGGCGTCCCTGGCCTCGCACGACCGTCACCGCCTTACCCGTGCCCGTTATGTCGATAACGCCGTCAATCGCCTTGAAACGCTGATCACCACGTATCTGGCCACCACTGACCGTGAGAACATGAACAAGGACGACTACCGTCGTCTCAATGACATCATGGCGTTCATCACCAACGTGTCACGCGCCGCCAGCGTGGTCGCCAACCGGATGCTGCTGCATACGGACACCCTCACCAAGCACGGCTGGGCCTTCAGCAAGGAGCAGCGTGAAGAACTGATCGAGGTCATTGAACGCCTGATGCGCAACCAGCGACGCATGACGGCCCTGTTCATGGCCGAAGATGTACGCAGTGCACGCTATCTGGCCTACGAGAAGGACCACTTCCGTCAGCTGGAAGCCCACGCGGCCGAACAGCACCTGAGCCAGATCAAGACGGGCAAGCATCAGCAGGCGGAAGTCGGGTCCACCTTTCTTGACATGCTGCGCGACGCCAAGACCATCAATTCACATCTGGTGGAAGCTGCCGCCTATCCGATTCTTGCGCGCCACGACGAGTTGCTGCCCAACCGCCTGAGAGAAACCGACGGATAGGCGCGACGCGCTGCCCGTGTGTGAAACGATCGGGTCATGCCTAATGGGCCTCGTTCCAGTTGTCGCCCACGCCCACTTCCACTATCAGAGGAACATCCAGTTCCACCACCCGCGTCATGAGGTCGGGCAGGCTGCGCATCAGTACCTCGACCTCGGCAGCGGGGGCATCAAACACGAGTTCGTCATGCACCTGCATGACCATCAGGCTGTTCAGGGCTTCTTCTTTCAGCCACTGCTGCACCTTGACCATGGCCAATTTCATGATGTCGGCCGCCGTGCCCTGGACTGGCGCGTTGATGGCTGCCCTTTCGGCTGCACGCTGGCGGGGTCCCTTGGCTCCTGACAGTTCGGGCAGATGGATGCGTCTGCCCATGACGGTCTCGACATAGCCCTGCTTGTGCGCCAGCCGGCGCATGGTCTCCATGTAGTCTGCCACACCCGGATAGCGAGCAAAATATCGGTCAATGTAAGATTTGGCTGCGGTGCGGGTAATGCCAAGGTTGTTGGCCAGGCCGAACTCGCCCATGCCGTATATAAGACCAAAATTGATGGCCTTGGCCGCGTGGCGCTGATCGGCCGTGACGTCGGCCAGCGGTGCACCAAATACCTCGGCAGCGGTGGCACGGTGAATATCCTGACCGTCAGCAAATGCCTGGCAAAGATTCTTGTCGCCCGACAGATGCGCCATGATGCGCAGCTCTACCTGGGAGTAGTCTGCCGACACCACCCGGCCCTGGCTGGCGATGAAAGCCGTCCGCACGCGCCGGCCCTCGGCTGTTCGTACCGGAATGTTCTGCAGGTTGGGATCCGCTGATGCCAGGCGCCCTGTCACCACCGCAGCCTGGGCATACTGCGTATGCACCCGCGAGGTATCAGGGTTGATCATTTTTGGCAGCTTGTCGGTATAGGTGGACTTCAGCTTGGCCAGGCCACGGTAATCCAGCAGCAATCGGGGCAGTGGATAGTCAGCAGCCAGCCGGGTGAGCACCTCTTCGTCCGTGGAGGGTGCACCGCTGGCCGTACGGCGCACCACCGGGATCTCCATTTTTTCAAAGAGGATTTCGCCCAGTTGCTTGGGCGAGTTGAGGTTGAACGGTTGCCCCGCCAGTTCATAGGCCTGTTCTTCGTATTCGCGCAACTGACGCCCCAGTTCATGACTTTGCATGGCCAGCACGTGGGCATCCAGTGCCACGCCATTGATCTCCATGATGGCAAGCACCCGGGACGTCCTGATTTCAAGCTGGTAGACGGCCTCCAGACCCTCGTGAGCACGTACCTGCTCACGCAGCGCCTGGTGCAACTGCAGGGTGAAATCAGCGTCTTCACAGGCATAGTGCGAGGCCGTCTCTACCGGCAGCTCGTCAAAACCGATCTGCTTGGCCCCCTTGCCACACAGTTCTTCAAAACTGGTGCCCACACGGCCCAGCCAGCGTTCGGCCTGTTCCATCAGATTGACACGGCGATGAGATTCCAGCACATAAGCCTGCAACATGGTGTCATCGTGGATGCCGCCCAGCGCAATGCCCTCGTTGGCAAAC
>DATGUI010000266.1:0-2120 GCA_035301405.1 Burkholderiaceae bacterium | reverse complement strand
GCATGGCAGGCCTCGGACAAACAGGGGTCTGATGACAAGCATAACGTACAGCCAGTGCCCAGGCCATGGTGCACGGTATGATGACAGGGCAGCATGCTTTTTCAGGAGTCCGCATGATCCCGCTATACCGACCCCGCTCTGATGCCGAAGCCACCGTCATCGCCTCCATGCTGGAAGCCTACGGCGTGGATTTTCTCATGCAGGGCAGTGCCTTCAGTGCCATGTATCCCGGGCCGCTGACAACCAGTCTCAATGCACAGGTGCTGCTGGTAAGTGAAAACGATGCCGCGCGCGCCCGCGAGCTGCTGGCTGACTTTCTGGATGAACCGGTCTGGCTGTCATGAATGCCAGGCTGACGCCGTGGGCAGCGTTGCTGCTGATCATTCCGCCCCTCATGTGGGCGGGCAATGCCATTGTCGGACGCATGGTGGCCCCGCTGATTCCCCCGGTCACGCTTAATTTTGTTCGCTGGTTCTTTGCCTTGCTTATCTTGATTCCGCTGGCTCGCCCTGCCTTTGGACGCGGCAGCGGGCTGCTGTCCAACTGGCGCCGCTATGCCATATTGGGGCTGCTGGGCGTGGGCTTGTACAACGGGTTTCAGTATCTGGCCCTGCATACGTCCACTCCGGTCAACGTCACGCTGGTGGGGGCCAGCATGCCCATCTGGATGATGATGATCGGCGCCCTGTTTTTCCGTGCCCCGGTGACCCGATGGCAAGTGCTGGGCGCGCTGCTTTCCATTGCCGGTGTGGTGGTTGTGCTGGCGCACGGCGACTGGCGTCAGCTGGCCGCCCTGCGTTTTGTGGCCGGTGACATTCTCATGCTGATCGCCACGCTTTTATGGGCCCTGTACAGCTGGCTGCTGGCCAACACCGCAGATTCCCCCATCATGCGCAGCAGCTGGGCCACGCTCTTGCTGGCACAGGTTCTGTATGGCGTAGGGTGGTCGGCCGCATTTGCCGGTGTGGAATGGGTGGCCACCGACTGGACCATTCACTGGAATGCCACCCTGGTGCTGGCCCTGATTTACGTGGTGCTCGGGCCGGCATTGCTGGCCTACCGTTGCTGGGGTGAGGGGGTGCGTCAGGTGGGTCCGGCGCTGGCGGGCGTCTTCTTCAATCTGACGCCTATCTTTGCCGCCGTCATGTCCGCCCTGTGGCTGGGCGATCCGCCACAATGGCACCATGGTGTTGCCTTCCTGCTGATTGTCTGCGGCATTTTTCTTTCGGCGCGTCGTGCCGATTGAACCTGGCGACGCTAGGCGTCCCGGGCGTGCTCGATGACAAGCTGGGCCTGATGGCGACCCTGCCAGGAATTCACGTCCAGCCGGTAGGCCGCCTCAATCTGTTCACCCAGCAAGGTGTTGCGGTTGAACCAGATGGCATCAAAATGCTGATGACCGCGTTCCAGCCGCAGCTTGAGGTGACGGCCCTTGAGCAGACGCTGATTTCTGACGCGAAAGGTATCGTGAAAGACGGGTACCGGAAAGCCCGCTCCCCATATCTGTTGCTGCAAGAGGGTGGCCACCTGCACATTGGCGTAGCCGCTTTCCAGTGAGCCGTCAGTTTCAATCCGGGGCTCGAAGGCATCGCGCCCGGTGAGTTCCCGAACGGCATCGTCAAAAGCCTGCTGAAACGCTTCCAGTGCCGTTTTTTTGAGTGTCAGGCCGGCGGCCATGGCGTGTCCCCCAAACTTGAGGATCATGCCGGGATGACGTTTGGAGACCAGGTCCAGGGCATCGCGTAAATGAACATCAGGAATGGAGCGGCCCGACCCGCGCAGCTCGCCGTGCTCGCCGGGCGCAAAGGCCAGCGTGGCCCGCCAGTAGCGATCCTTCATGCGGGAGGCCACCAGCCCGACCACGCCCTGATGCCAGTCGGGATGAAACAGCGTTACCGTCGCGCCGATGCGCTGCCGGGCCGTTTCCAGGCTCTCAATGGCTTCGTCGCGCATGGTGGTTTCTATCTGCCGCCGCTGCTGATTGATTTGATCCAGTTCGCGTGCCAGTTCCAGGGCGTGGCCCGTGTCGTCGGAAATCAGGCAGGCAATGCCCACCCGCATGTCGGCCAGGCGGCCGGCTGCGTTGATGCGGGGACCCAGTGCAAAGCCCAGATCAAAGG
>DATGUI010000265.1:0-9996 GCA_035301405.1 Burkholderiaceae bacterium | reverse complement strand
CGGTTTTAACATTTATGGCCATGCACCACGACGCAGAGCGCAATGTTTCATCTTTGTTTCAGTGGCTGGCTGGATGTTTCTCGGGATTCCGGTCGCTTAGACCGCTGGCAGTATCTGCGCTAGCATGGATTGGCAGGGTGTGAGTCCGTGCGGGCAGGTCGGCGCCAATCACATCACAACACTCATACATACAGTCGGGGGCAGTCATGTCAGGCAGCGGTGCGAAAACAGAATACAGAAGATGGGGGCCTCATCAGTGGTGGCGTGTGGGGCGCATGGTGGTGCTGGGCATGGTGGGTCTGGCCGCAGCCGGGTGCGCCGTCCATGACGCTGACTACCCGCGCTATCGCTACTACGGTGATCACCGTGTGCTGATCCAGAGTGGCCCGCCCCTGTTGCATGCCAGCATCCACCACACCTCAAGGTCTTACCGGCCGGTTCATGTGCATCACAGCCATCCCCGTGCTTACCGTCGCCCGATTGTCCGCCCGTATACGCGTACTCACGTCCGGCGCAGTCATCCTCCGCATCGGGCGCGACCGCACCGGGTACAGCGGCGTCCAGGCGTCGTGCATGCACGGCCCCCCCGCCCGGCTGCCAGCAGACCGCATCGTGCCACGCGTGCGCGGCCTGGTGCCAACCGACCTCATCGTGCCACGCCTTCCCGCCCCGGAGCCAACCGGCCCCATCGTGCCGGGCCATCGCGCTCGGCAGCCAATCGAGGGCATCACGCCACGCCGCGTCCGCGGCCGGCCGTATCCCGATCGTCATCCGCCGGCAGGCCTTCCGGTGCCCGGAGTCCGCGTCGTGGCGGACCCGCTGCAGCAGCAGGTCCGCAACGATCAGCCACAGGGGGTGCGCCACGCGCCAGTCGGGCTTCCCGGCCTTCCCGCTCCACACGCGCCGGTGGCCCTTCGCATAGCGGAAGCCGGGGGCACAGGGGACGTCGCTGAGCGGGGCGCCATGTTCTCGTTTTCGGCTATCTCGATAGCAGGCGCGTTGCCTGCTCCAGACCGTCTACCGTGACGCTGAACATGCGGTCCTGCATCAGGTTGCGAATGATGGATATCGATTGCCGGTACGGCCAGTATGCACGGGGTTCCGGGTTCAGCCACACGGCCTTGGGCCAGGCATCCAGCAGCCGTTGCAGCCAGACGGCACCTGTTTCGCGGTTATTGTGCTCGACAGAGCCGCCCGGGTGCAGGATCTCGTAGGGAGACATCGTGGCATCACCCACAATGATCAGTCGCCAGTCGTCGTTGTACAGGCGAATCAGATCCCAGGTGTCCTGGCGCTCATCGTGGCGGCGATGGTTATGGCGCCAGACGGATTCATACGGGCAGTTATGAAAATAGTAGACTTCCAGATTGCGTAATTCGCTGCGCGCAGCAGAGAACAGTTCTTCCACCCGGATAATGTGGTCGTCCATGCTGCCGCCCACATCCAGCAGCATCAGCACCTTGATCGTGTTGTGGCGTTCGGGAACCATTTTCAGGTCCAGATAGCCGGCGTTTTGTGCCGTACTGCGGATGGTGTCATCCAGGTCCAGTTCAAGGTCGGCCCCTTCACGGGCAAAATGCCGCAAGCGCCGCAGGGCCACCCGAAAGTTACGTATGCCCAGTTCTTGCTGATCGTCGTAATCCTGATAGTCGCGTCTCTCCCATACCTTGATGGCGGTACGATTGCCTGCAGAAGGACCACCCACGCGAATCCCCTCGGGATGATAGCCACCGTGCCCGAAGGGCGATGAGCCCCCCGTGCCAATCCATTTGCTTCCCCCGGCATGGCGGCCCTGTTGTTCCTCAAGCCGTTCACGGAACATTTCCATCAGCTTGTCCCAGCCGTGTTTTTCCAGTGCCGCCTTTTCTTCCGGGCTCAGTGTTTTCTGAAATGACTGGACAAGCCAGTCTGCGGGAATCTCCTTGTCAGCAGGGAGGCTGGCTTCCAGTTGCCGGTAATAGCTGCCGAAGGCCTGATCAAACCGGTCAAAACGTGTTTCGTCCTTGATCAGCGTCATGCGCGCCAGATAATAGAAGTCGTCCAGGGTGGGGGGCATGACTTGCTGGCGCAGGGTATCCAGCAGCACGAGGTATTCCTGGACGGAGACAGGCAGTTGATGCTTGCGGAGATGGTAGAAGAAATCAGTCAGCATGGATGAGCGAGGCAGGAGTTAACGGCGCCGGCCGGCACGGGCCATGTCGGACAAGCGTTGCAGCAGGGTCAGGTCCTGCTCGTTTTTCAGCAGGGCACCGGCCATGACGGGCAGGCCGTCGTCGATGGCGGTGATTCGGTCCGTCTGCATGCCTTCGGCCAGCAACAGTTGCAGCCAGTCCAGAAACTCGGAGGTCGATGGTCGTTTCTTCAGACCAGGTGCATCGCGCAAGGCAAAGAAAGTCTGCAGCGCGGCAGCCAGAATGTCCTCCCTGATGTCAGGAAAGTGAACATTGACGATGTCGCGCATGGTGGCTTCATCAGGGAAGTTGATGTAATGAAAGAAGCAGCGCCGCAAGAAGGCGTCGGGCAGGTCTTTCTCGTTGTTGGACGTAATGATGATCAATGGACGATGCCGCGCCCTGACGGTTTCGCGCGTTTCATAGACGTCGAATTCCATGCGGTCCAGCTCTTGCAGCAAGTCGTTGGGGAATTCGATGTCTGCCTTGTCGATTTCATCAATCAGCACCACTGTGGGCGTTTCGGATTCGAAGGCATGCCACAGCTGGCCCTTGACGATATAGTTGCGAATGTCCCTGACACGCTCGTCGCCCAGTTGTGAGTCGCGCAGTCGTGACACCGCATCGTATTCATACAAGCCCTGATGCGCCTTGGTGGTGGACTTGATGTGCCAGGAGAGCAGGGGGCGGTCCAGGGCAGCTGCCACCTCCTGGGCCAGCATGGTCTTGCCGGTGCCGGGCTCGCCCTTGACCAGCAGCGGCCGTTGCAGTGCCAGGGCGGCATTGACGGCCAGCCTGAGGTCGTCGGTGGCAATATAGCGATCCGTTCCAGTGAATCGGGTCGGAGAAGGGGGGGTCGACATGATGAATTCCTGATTGAAGGGCGCGTTTCAAAAGCGCTCGCGCCGGGTACTGTGTGCTTTGCCCTAATTATCGTACAATCTTCAAAGAGACAACATCGTTTGAGGGTTGAACAATCCTTGACGACTGATTCCATTCATAGCCACGAAAAAGAGCCACCATGACGTTGCGACGACTAACAATACGTAGTTTGGCTGCACTGGCAGCATCCCTTTCCATCTCGATTCCGCTCGTTGGCCATGCCGAAGAGGGCGAAATCACCGGTGATCCGGAAGCCGCGCGCTCCAAGATTTCCATGTGCATAGGCTGCCACGGCATCAAGGGTTACAAGGCCAACTTCCCCTCTGTTTATCATGTTCCCATGATCGCCGGGCAAAACGCCGAATACCTGGTCGCAGCACTGAAGGAATACGCCAGCGGTGCCCGCACGTTTCCAACCATGCGTGCCATCGCCGACAGCCTCTCCGAGCAGGACATGGCTGATCTCGCCGCTTACTATTCCAACCTCAAGTAAATCGGGTGCCACATGAACAAGCTTTTGTCAGGCCTGTCGGCCGCCGTCCTCATGGCCGGGTTGTCCGGGGCGGTTCACGCTGCCGATATCAACGCGGGCAAGGCCGTCTTCGAGAAAAATGCATGCGCGTCCTGTCATGGTGAGGACGCCAAGACATCAACCAGCCCCGAGTACCCCATTCTTGCAGGTCAGCACGCTGATTACCTTCGTCATGCCCTGCGCGCCTACCAGCGCGGCAAGGAAGGCGCTCCGGCGTCGTCCAACGTACGCAACAACGCCATCATGGCTGGCATGGCCGAGCCGCTGTCTGCCCAAGACATAGAAAATCTTGCTGCCTGGCTCGAGACACTGCCCTCACCCCTGGGCACACGCCGCTAACCCGCCCGTTGACGCGGGGCGCAATCAGGCCCGGCTTGCCTGGCGCCGGATCAGCTCAAGATAATGGTCGCTGTCAAACGGCCGGTTCAGACGCTGGGCTTCCCAGACCACTTCGCCCAGGGCTTCCATGATGCAATGGGTGGCTTCGTGGGCGTCGTGGGTCTGGCGCAGCGCATTCCATGCATCGCAGATGCCGGGTGGCTGGTCAATGGACAATTGCTCGGCAATGGCCAGATGCATTGACATGTGCAAAAACGGGTTGGTCTGCCCGGCCTCTACCGTATAGTCGGCATGGCGGCTGTCAGGCGAGACCAGGATGTCATGGTACTCGGGATGCATCTGCATGATCTCGATTGCCATGCTTTCCAGCGGGGTGGTGGGGGCATGATCAAGATGCTTCTGCCAGGCATCACAGAAGAATTCCCGTACCTGTTGTCGTGATGGATTAAACATAGGCGATCCGGTTCAATTTATTGTTATTTTACGTTAAACTGGTCTTATATAAGACCAATGGCGCGCTCCCTTGGCGTGTCCGTGTGCTTGTTCCATCCCTTTTTCTCTGATTCTTCTGCGTCTGCACCCTTGCGTGCGGGCAGCAAGAACACAACCGGAGTATTCATGAGCTACCAGCATATCAAGGTCCCCGCGGCGGGCGAAAAAATAACGGTCAATGCAGATTTCTCTCTTAACGTCCCCGATCAACCGATCGTTCCCTATATAGAGGGAGACGGCACGGGCGTTGATATCAGCCCGGTCATGATCAAGGTCATTGACGCCGCAGTCGCCAAGGCTTATGACGGTCAGCGTCAAATCCACTGGATGGAAGTCTACGCTGGCGAGAAAGCCACCAACGTCTATGGTCCCGACGTCTGGTTGCCTGAAGAAACACTCGAAGCCGTGCGCGATTACGTCGTGTCCATCAAGGGCCCCCTGACCACACCCGTGGGGGGCGGCATCCGCTCTCTTAACGTGGCCCTGCGCCAGCAACTGGACCTGTATGTCTGCCTGCGCCCGGTGCGCTACTTTGCCGGTACGCCTTCTCCTGTTCGCGAGCCGGAAAAAACCAACATGGCCATTTTCCGTGAAAACTCCGAAGACATCTACGCCGGCATTGAGTTCGAAGCCGAGTCTCAGGACGCCAAGGCCCTGATCGACTTCCTCCAGAACAATCTGGGTGTCGACAAGATCCGCTTCCCGGCCACATCGGGCCTGGGCATCAAGCCGGTCTCACGCGAGGGTACCCAGCGTCTGGTCCGCAAGGCCATTCAGTATGCCATCGACAACGACCGCTCTTCCGTGACACTGGTCCACAAGGGCAACATCATGAAGTTCACCGAAGGAGCATTCCGCGACTGGGGCTACGAACTGGCCCAGCAGGAATTTGGCGCCGAACTCATCGATGGCGGACCATGGTGCAAGTTCAAGAATCCAAAGACCGGTCGCGAGATCACCGTCAAGGATTCCATCGCCGATGCATTCTTGCAGCAAATCCTGCTGCGCCCGGCAGAATACGAAGTCATTGCTACCCTCAACCTCAACGGTGACTACATTTCCGACGCACTCGCCGCGCAGGTCGGGGGCATCGGCATTGCACCAGGGGCCAACATGTCCGACTCCGTCGCCATGTTTGAAGCCACGCACGGCACGGCACCCAAGTACGCAGGCAAGGACTACGTCAACCCGGGTTCGCTCATCCTGTCCGCAGAAATGATGCTGCGCCACATGGGCTGGACCGAAGCCGCTGACCTCATCATCAGCAGCATGGAAAAATCCATTCAGTCCAAGCAGGTCACATACGATTTCGCCCGTCTCCTGGAAGGCGCCACACAGGTGTCCTGCTCCGGGTTTGGTGAAGTCATGATCAAAAACATGTAAGTCTGGCTGCAGCAGTCTTCCGAAGACTACAAAGACTACAAGCCCGCACGGTCAACTGGCTGTGCGGGTTTTTCAATGGGCTTCGGCGCTGATAAACTGGCAGTTTGCTCAAGAACAGGGCGCCGAAATGGAGGCAAGAACATGGGCAGTCAGGGTTTGAATCAATACCAGCAGCCGGTGGGTCCATCGGTCAGCAAAGAGATGGCCATGGACATCCCCCAGACACCGCTGGAAGGCCGGTATTGCCGCATCGTGGTGACGGATCCGCAGGCGCATGCGTCGGGCCTGTTCGAGCAGTTGTCGCAGGCACCCGATGATCGCGACTGGACCTATATGGTTGACGGCCCGTTTGCCCGTTTCGACGATTATCAGGCGTTCCTCGAGCGCATGGCCACAACGCCGGGGCAAACCTGCTACACCATCATGGAAGCGGATAGCGGCATGGCCGTGGGCAATGCCGCGCTCATGCGCCAGGATGCCGCCAATGGGGTCATCGAGATTGGCAACATCATGTATTCCCGGCGTCTTCAGCACACCGTGGCGGGCAGTGAGGCCATTTTTCTGCTGATGCAACGCGCGCTGGAAACCATGAACTACCGCCGTCTGGAATGGAAGTGCGATTCGCTCAATGAACCCTCGCAACGTGCTGCCCGGCGCTACGGGTTTCAGTTTGAAGGGGTATTCAGACAGGCAGTACTTTACAAGGGACGTAACCGCGATACCAGTTGGTATTCCATCATTGATACCGAGTGGCCGGCCATTTCCCGGGGTTTCAGGCGGTGGCTGTCTGATGACAATTTTGATGCCAACGGGAAACAGCGGGCCAGGCTGGGTGCCCTGATCGCACAAAGCCGCCAGGCGACTCAGTAACCGCGTGGCAAACGGGCCTCGCTGTCTCTGAGGGACTGTCGCGTTCGGGCGGCCTCGTGGTCGAGGTTTCGAATGTTTTGCCGGATGCGCTGCCGTTCGCGAGAATTGCGAGCCTTTTGCAGGCGCTGTTCTTCGGTTCTGATTTCGGCATCGAGCCGGTCCAGCGCTTTTTGTTGTTGATAAACATCCCGGCCCTGATGGTAGCCATCAAGAAAACGGGCTTCAGTGCCAGCAGGGCAGACGTGCTTGTAGGTGGCCCCGCGCAGGCCTTCCTGAAGGCCGCGGTGCGCGGTGCAATAGCTTTGCAGTCCCTGTTCGCGGCCCCGGTAATAGGCGGTGACGTCAACCGCCACGCCCGCCCGGCTGCAGACCCTTGTGTAGTTGTCGGCGCGGGAGGCGGCGTGCCCGTTGGTTCCATCCACCACGCCTTTCTGATACCAGTCGGTACCGGGGCATTCCTCTTCTGAAATCACTGCGCAGCCGCCAAGCATAGCGGACATGACAAGCGTGGCCGCCCATTGGCGGCCACGAGAAGGGTGTGAATGATCCGACATCCGGTTCGCCGGTCGTCGTTGCGACCTGGCGTTAGCGACGGATGGTTTCTGTTACACGGATCTCGACGCGACGGTTGGGTGCCAGGCAATCTATCAGGGTCTGGCGATCGGTATCCGGGCACTGGACAACCGGATCCCGTGAGCCCATGCCGCGGGTGCGCACCACATCATCCTTGAATTTGCCGCTCATGAGCAGGCGCTGAGCCACGGTTTCGGCCCGGCGCAGGGAAAGCTTCTGGTTATAGTCGTCGTTGCCGATCCGGTCGGTGTGGCCCACGACCTCCAGACGGGTTGGGTGACGATAGGCGAGGGAGGGGACATACATGTCAATCTGCCTGGCACCTTGAGGCGTGAGGTCGGCACTGCCGAACTCAAACGCGAGGTCACTGTCAAGAATGACGGGTTCGTCGAGCCCGAGCTGGGCACAGCCAGCCAGAAAGAGCGCGCTGGCGGCCATCGCCAGCCCGGCCAGGAATTTTTTTTGTATGATCATGGGAGTCTCCAGTAAGGCTAACAATTAGTAATCATCTCGATAATCATAGCGGGTCCGGCTTCTTTCGTCACCGTTCATTTGAAGGGGTACGCCCGCTGCCATCCCGATCAGGAGTTCCCTTGTCGCAGCCCGCCAATCCAGATTTCGAAAACATGGTCAGAAACAGCTTTGCCAGGCAAGGCGCCATGTCGCTCATCAAGGCAGAACTCACAAGTGTGACGCACGGCACGGCTGAAATAACCGTCCCGCACTGGGAAGGGCTGGAGCAGCAGCACGGTTACATTCATGGGGGCGTTGTAGGCATGGTGGCCGATTCCGCTGCGGGCTATGCAGCCATGTCCATCATTCCCCGGAATGCCAATGTATTGTCAGTCGAATACAAGCTGAATTTTGCTGCGCCCGCACAGGGAGAGCAGCTGGTGGCACGCGGGCGTGTGCTGCGGCCGGGCCGCACCCTGATTGTTTCGGCAGCCGATGTCTACAGTATCGAGGATGGCAGGGAAGTGCTCTGTGCCATCATGCAGCAGACCATTATTGTTCTCTACGATAAAAAGTGAAAACGTCCTGAAAACAGCCACTTGCGGGCGTTTATCGAGATTTTTCCTGAATCTGACGGCTTTTGTGCAAGAAAGCGACACTTCAAGTAGTGATTAGGGTAAACCCCTAGCTTTTACCTAGGGTTTACCCTATAATAGAAGTCATTGATTCGATACACTTTTTATTCAGGAAATCCAAATCATGATGAACGGCAAATTGGCTGCAAGTGGTAATGTCCCCCTCGATCGGGACGCGTCTGCCAGCCAGTTGGCAGGCCTTTTTCGCAATATTGTTGGCAGCGCAGGCAGCGCGCTGAACCGTCTGGACAAGCGTGCGCAGCGGTTTTTGAACCAGCAGGCACAAGTTCGCAGTCGCAAGGCTGAAAAGCCGGTATGTGGCTGGGGGCGCTACGAAAGCTTCCATTGAACACGCCATCACAGGCGTGCACGATGCAGGTGTCTCGTCAGACTTGAGCACGGGCCCGGAGCCCGGAACAGGCTGACTTGAAGACGTCCCGGAGAACGCCAACCTCTATCAGATACCGGTCAGCAATGACCACAACGACAAAAGCCAGCGGCAGTGCCGCTGGCTTTGTACTTTGTGCTTATTATAAGAGGATTGGTTTTTATGGTTTTTTCAGCTTGTTGTTGCCCGCATGGTGTTGTCATCCATGCAGGGTGCTTGTCTCCTCACCTGCATGATTCACATTGTCTACTAATTTTTTCTATCTGACACTTAGGGAATTCACTAGTAAGGGAATGTACTAGGCGACGGTGCGGGAGAACAGATTCAAGACCAGGACGCCGGCCGTGATGAGTGCAATGCCAATCAGGCCTGCTGCGTCAATGACCTGCCCGAAACGAAAATAACCAATGAGGGTAATGGCCACCACGCCAACGCCAGACCAGATGGCGTAGGCCACGCCAACCGGCATGGTCCGAAGAGTCAGTGCCAGAAAGTAGAAGGCAATCACATAGCCTGCAACAGTGATTGCGGCCGGCCTTGCCTGGGTGAAGCCGTTGCTGAGCTTGAGGGCAGTGGTGGCAATCACTTCGGCCAGGATGGCCAATAACAGATAAACCCAGGTCATGGTGGTTCCGTCAAGAAAACAGACAGCAGCAAGGAAAGGGCGAATCAGGTGCGGGGCGAATCAGGTGCGCTTTGTGGGTTTGCGCAGCAGCGCACGTACGGCTCCTGCGCCGCCATCGTGTTCGGCACATTCACTGAAAGCCAGTATAGCGTCGTATTGTGTCAGCCAGCGCCTGACCGCCTGCTTCAGGACCGGCTCGCCATTGGCCGAGCCAAGCCCCTTGCCGTGAACAATATGTACACAGCGCCATTGTTGTGCCAGGCAGGCCGTGATGAAATCATCCAGCTGCATGCGCGCCGTATTCAGGTCAAAGCCATGCAGGTCAATCCAGGCGTCGGGCCGGCGCTTGCCCTGACGCAGCTGGCGCGCCAGGTGGGGATCATGCCCGGGCCGCACGAAGCGCGAGTCATCATGCTGGATGGCCGGAGCGTGATAGACGTCGGATAGCAGGCTGGCATGGGCAGGAGAGGATTCCCCCATGGCGCGGGCCCGGCGGTGCTGCAGGGATTCGCTCATGGACCACGAAGCGGGGGCGGGGTGCGGATGCCGTGCGTGCCGGGAGGACAGCTCGAGCGGCTTGACGTGCCGCATGGCTTGTTCGAACAGGGTGTGATCAGACACTGCCTGAGCCTTGCGGGTGATGCTGGATCGGG
>DATGUI010000264.1:0-2221 GCA_035301405.1 Burkholderiaceae bacterium | reverse complement strand
CTAAAGGGTTAACCAGTAGGTATCGTGTCAAAGACGGTGGCCGGCATGGATCAGGGCAGCCCGAATGGCTGGCACCAGGCTGATGAACAGGGGTCGTATCCGGGCATCGGGCACACTGGCATAACCAAACAGAAGCCCGGGCGGACCCTTCCTGCTGGCGTAGTACCGGGACAGCGGACGAAGGCTGATTCCCATTTCACGCGCTTCCGTGGTGATGCGGATGTCATCTGTGTCGAAGGGCAGATGCATGACCAGATGCAGCCCTGCCTCCTGCGTGGAGATGGGCCAGTCCTCGCCGAAGACATCGTGGATGGCGCGGCGAAGAATGCGCTGACGGCCCGAGTACAGTGCCCGCATGCGCCGGACATGGGCCGTATAGTGCCCTTCGGCCATGAAGTCGGCCAGCGCTGCCTGCTCCATCAGCCGCCCTTCCCGGTCCATTTCCGACATGCCGGTGACCATGTGGTCGGCCAGCCCCCGGGGCAGCACCATGAACCCTACGCGCATGCCCGGAAAAAGCGTCTTGCTGAATGTGCCCAGATAGATCACCCTGTCGTGAGCATCCAGGCCCTGCAGCGAAGCGATGGATTTGCCATCAAAACGGAATTCGCTGTCGTAATCGTCTTCAATGATCCAGCTGTTGTGCAGTTGCGCGTATTCGAGCAAGGTGCGCCGCCGGGACAAACTCATCATGGTGCCAAGCGGGTACTGGTGCGATGGCGTCACAAAGATCAGTCGGGGTGGCTCATCCATCCGGGGACCCTCCAGGGCCATCCCCTCATCATCGACGGGCACGGGAATGGTTTGCAGGCCAGCGGCTTTCAGTACCGTGCGCGCACCCCAATAGGCCGGATCTTCTATCCAGGCGCGATCACCATGATCAGCCAGCAGACTGGAGATCAGGCGAATGGACTGATGAATGCCGTTGGTGATCACGACCTGATCAGGTTGCGCACGCACTGAACGGGCCAGACGAAGGTGGCTGGCAATCTCTTCACGCAGGGCATAGTGGCCGGCCCCGTCCCCATAGGTCAGCAACTGGGGGTCGGGCGCCCGCCAATGGCGTCTCAGCATGCGCATCCAGACCACGTGCGGAAACATCGACACGTCGGGGATGCCGGCAACAAAAGGCCCCCACTGCACAGCGGAGGCATGGACATTTGCGAGCAGTGCCGACCCGCGGGATGACAGTCTCACCGAGGCATGGCCCGATTCACCATCCGCCATGTTGCCGGCGCGATCCGAGCGCAGGGCAGTCAACGAGGGCACGGTATCCGACACATAGGTGCCGCTTCCGGTCAGCGAGACCACATAACCCTCGGACTGCAAATGATCGTAGGCCATCAACAGCGTATTACGGGATATCCCTAGGTTCTTCGACAGGGTTCGCGTGGCGGGCAGGCGGGCACGCGGTTTCAGCTCGCCAGAAAGGATGAATTTTCGTACGATTTCATACACTTGGCGAAACAATGGGATGCGCTTCTCGCGATCCAGCTTGCGTCGTATCGCTTCGGACAATACCGGCGTTTGCATAATGGCCCTATGGACAGGCTACAAATGGCACTATATAAGGTACCAAGTATCCGCTATAAGATACCCTCATTAATCAACCTCACCATGACATGGCTCAAAACCAGGAGACAATCTCATGACAATCAGACGATGGATGGGCTTCGGGCTCACCGCAATCAGTCTCGCGCTGGCTACCCATGCTGCGCAAGCGCAAGAACGTGGCGGCACCCTGAAAACCATCATTCAACCCGAACCCCCCATACTTGTGACTGCCATGAACCAGCAGGCGCCGACCCAGTACGTGGCCGGCAAGATCTACGAAAGCCTGCTGACCTACAACCATGACCTGGAGCCCCAGCCGGGCTTGGCCAAGTCATGGGAAATCAGCGACGATGGCCTCACCTACACCTTCCACCTGAATGAAGGCGTCAAGTGGCACGACGGCGAACCCTTTACTGCTGATGACGTCGTCTTCTCCATGAACGACATGCTGCCCGAGGTCCACGGTCGCGCCCGCGTCATTCTGGACAAATACCTCGACAAGGCAGAAAAGGTTGACGACCACACCGTCACCATGACACTGAAAGAGCCGTTCCCTGCCTTCATCATCATGTTCGAGCCCGGTTTTGCGCCCATGATGCCCAAGCACGTCTACGAAGGCACGGAATATCTCAAGAATCCCGCCAATCAGGACCCCATCGGCACCGGC
>DATGUI010000263.1:0-16212 GCA_035301405.1 Burkholderiaceae bacterium | reverse complement strand
CCGGCCGCCTTCTTGTGCCAGTCCAGGATACGGCCCACAAAGGGCGAAATAAGTGTGACGTTGGCCTGGGCGCACGCCAGTGCCTGGGCCACACTGAACATCAGTGTCATGTTGCAGTGGATGCCCTGTGCTTCCAGCTCGCGGGCAGCCTGTATGCCTTCCCAGGTGGATGCCAGCTTGATCAGCACGCGGTCGCGATCGACTCCGGCAGCATCATAGAGGCTGATCAGCTGCCTGGCACGTTCGATGCTGGCCTGGGTATCAAATGACAAGCGGGCATCGACTTCCGTAGACACCCTGCCGGGAATGGCCTCCAGAATCTGGCGGCCAAATGCCACCAGCAGGTGGTCGGTGAGCTCAACACCGGTGGCTCTGGCATGATCGCGCACCACTTGCTCCACAATGGGACGATAAGCGGGTTGCCGGGCGGCAGCCAGAATCAGGGTCGGGTTGGTGGTGGCGTCGGTAGGCCGGAACTGCCGGATCTGATCCAGGTCTCCGGTGTCAGCCACCACGGTTGTCATGGTGCGAAGCTGTTCAAGTTGTGTTGTCATGGTTACGGGTCAGGCACTGATTGTTTCATATGTCTCATACAAGACTGTAGTCTATTTTGCTGGTCAATAACAATCCACTCTCTGGCGCTTTTGTCCTTGAAAAGTGTGGGGGCTGGCCGTTTTCCAGCTCTGATCGGCACGGGGTATAATCAGCGGGTTTATTTGCCGGGAATCCACCACGAGGGTCAAACGTGCTGCCATTAATTGAATCGGGACGCCGTGTCTCGTCGCATCCTGCCGTACTTGCCCTGGCTGATGGCACTCTGTTTCGGGGTGTGTCCATCGGGGCAGAGGGTCACAGTCTGGCGACCATTGTGTTTAACACCGCCATGACGGGTCACCAGGAAATCCTCACTGATCCCGCCTATGCGGGTCAGATCGTGGTGTTTACCTACCCCCATATCGGCAGTACCGGTGTCAACCCGGTCGATGCAGCGTCAGACAAGGCAAGAGTCAGCGGTGTCGTGGTACGCGATTGTCCCGCCGTGATGTCCAATTTTCGTGCCACGCAATCGCTGCCTGAGTACCTGGCTCAGGAAGGGGTGGTGGCCATTTCGGGTGTTGATACCCGCAAGCTGACACGCCATCTGCGCGAACACGGCTCACAAGGGGCCTGCATCCTTGCTGGAGACGACACAGAGCAGGCGCAGGCATTGGCGCGTCAGGTTGCACCACATCCCGACACCCATCCGGTTGATGACGCAACCACATCGGCTCCCTATTCATGGTCTGATGGCTTGCAAGACCTTGCCGGGCAGCAAATTCCTGCACCGTCGGCTAATTATCGTGTGGCGGTTTACGACCTTGGCGTCAGGCAAAGCCTGTTGCGCGATCTGGTTGCTCAGGGTTGTGAAGTCACGGTGGTTCCTGCCGGCACGCCTGCATCCACTGTGCTTGCCGGCAAGCCTGACGGCGTTGTGCTGTCTGGCGGGCCGGGCGACCCGGCACGGCTGACCAGCCTGCTTGCCGAATGCGGCTCCCTGATCGCAGCCAAAGTCCCCTTGTTCGGGATCGGGCTGGGCCATCAATTGCTCGCTCTCTCGCTGGGCGCCTCGGGCGCCCGCCTCAAGTGTGGCCGGCGTGGCATCAATCATCCTGTACGCGAGGTCGCAACCGGTCGAGTCCTGATCACCAGCCAGAATTACGGCGACACCATCCTTCCCGATACGCTGCCCGACAATGTCCGCGTCACGCATGTCTCCCTGTTTGATGGCGCTGTGCAGGGTTTCGAACTGGCCGATGCACCCGTGATGGGCTTTCTGGGCTTTCCCGAAGCCAGCCCTGGCCCCTCTGATGCGCGCCCGCTCTTCCAACGTTTCACTGACCTCATGGCAGCCAACAGGTAATTTGCACCATGCCCAAGCGTACAGATATTTCCAGCATTCTCATTATCGGTGCCGGGCCAATCGTCATTGGACAGGCTTGCGAGTTCGACTATTCTGGTGCACAAGCCTGCAAGGCCTTGAAGGCACAGGGTTATCGCACCATCCTGGTCAACAGCAACCCGGCTACCATCATGACCGACCCTGAAACGGCCGATGTCACCTACGTCGAACCCATTACCTGGCAGGCGCTTGAAAAGGTCATCGAACGTGAAAAACCCGATGCCCTGCTGCCCACCATGGGTGGGCAGACCGCACTTAACTGTGCGCTGGATCTCGTTCGGCATGGCGTGCTTGCCAGGCATGGTGTCGAGTTCCTGGCTGCCAATGCCGAGGCCATCGACATGGCTGAAGACCGGCAGAAGTTCAAGGACGCCATGACGCGCATCGGGCTGGAATCAGCGCAGTCGGGCATTGCCCATTCCATGGACGAGGCCTGGGCCGTGCAGCGCACCATCGCCGAACAGGTGGGCACATCCGGCTTCCCGGTTGTCATCCGGCCCAGCTTTACCCTCGGCGGGACAGGCGGAGGCATTGCCTACAATGCGGAAGAGTTCGAGACTATATGCAGGCGGGGGCTTGAAGCCTCGCCAAGCAATGAGCTGCTCATTGAAGAGTCCCTGCTCGGGTGGAAAGAATTCGAGATGGAGGTGGTCCGGGACCAGGCAGATAACTGCATTATTGTCTGCTCAATCGAGAACCTGGATCCCATGGGCGTGCACACCGGAGATTCCATCACGGTGGCCCCGGCCCAGACACTCACCGACCGCGAGTATCAGCTGATGCGCGATGCATCGCTGGCCGTCCTGCGCGAAATTGGCGTGGAGTCCGGCGGGTCCAACGTGCAGTTCGCACTCAATCCCGCCAATGGGCGGTTGATTGTGATTGAAATGAACCCGCGCGTATCGAGGTCTTCGGCGCTGGCGTCCAAGGCCACCGGTTTCCCCATTGCCAAGGTGGCTGCGCTGCTGGCCGTAGGCTACACGCTGGATGAGCTCAAGAACGACCTGACGGACGGCGGCATCCCCGTGTCCTTTGAGCCCAGCATTGATTATGTCGTCACCAAGATTCCGCGTTTCGCGTTCGAGAAATTTCCCACGGCCGATGCCCGTCTGACCACCCAGATGAAGTCCGTTGGCGAGGTCATGGCCATTGGTCGCACCTTCCAGGAGTCCTTCCAGAAGGCCCTGCGCGGGCTGGAGGTCGGTGTTGACGGTCTCAACCAGAAGACCACCGACCGGGAACGGCTCATCGTGGAGCTGGGTGAGCCCGGCCCCGAGCGCATCTGGTATGTAGGCGATGCCTTTGCGCAAGGTTTCTCGGCTGAAGAGGTCCACCAGCTTACGGCCATTGACCCATGGTTTCTGGCACAAATCCAGGAAATCGTCGACATCGAGTTGGCGCTTGAGCAAAAAACCCTGGCTGATCTCAATGAAGAGGTGCTGCGGGCACTCAAGCGCAGGGGGTTTTCGGACAGACGGCTGGCGTTTCTGCTGGATACGTCCGAATCCGAAGTGCGCAGATTGCGTCATCAGCTTGGTGTTCGTCCGGTCTACAAGCGGGTCGATACCTGCGCTGCAGAATTTTCCACCAGCGTGGCCTATCTGTATTCCACCTACGAAGAAGAGTGTGAAGCGCTGCCATCAGACAGACAGAAGATCATCGTGCTGGGCGGGGGGCCCAACCGGATCGGGCAGGGCATAGAGTTTGACTACTGTTGTGTGCATGCCGCCCTGTCGTTGCGTGAGGATGGCTACGAAACCATCATGGTCAACTGCAATCCCGAAACCGTGTCCACCGATTACGACACGGCCGACCGACTGTATTTCGAGTCTCTCACGCTTGAAGACGTGCTTGAGATTGTTGATGTCGAGCAGCCGGCCGGCATGATTGTCCAGTACGGCGGCCAGACACCCCTAAAGCTGGCCCGAGAGCTCGAGGCCAATGGCGTCCCCATCATCGGAACCAGCCCCGAATCCATTGATGTGGCTGAAGACCGCGAGCGTTTTCAGAAGCTGCTCAACAAGATTGGCCTGCGTCAGCCGCCCAATCGGACGGCACGCACCGAGGGCGAGGCACTGGCCCTGGCTGCCGAAATTGGCTACCCGCTTGTCGTCCGGCCCAGCTATGTGCTGGGTGGCCGGGCCATGGAAATCGTGCACGAGCAATCCGAGCTGGAGCGCTACATGCGCGAAGCGGTTCAGGTCAGCAATGACTCTCCCGTGCTGCTGGACCACTTTCTTCGCAATGCCATCGAGGTTGATGTCGATTGCATCGCAGACGGCGAGACCGTTTTCGTGGGCGGCGTCATGGAGCATATTGAACAGGCCGGCGTGCACTCGGGGGATTCGGCCTGCAGCCTGCCACCGTATTCGCTGTCAGAAGCCACCATTGACGAGATCAAGCGCCAGACCGGCCTGATGGCACGGGCCCTGAATGTCAGGGGTCTGATGAACGTGCAGTTTGCCATCCAGAATGACGATGTCTACGTGCTTGAGGTCAACCCCCGTGCCTCGCGTACCGTCCCTTACGTGTCCAAGGCAACCGGTTTGCCGCTGGCTCGCATTGCGGCGCGGGTCATGGCGGGCAAGACGCTGGCTGAACTGGGTGTGACCAAAGAAGTGACCCCTTCGTACTACACCATCAAGGAAGCCGTCTTTCCGTTTGTGAAGTTCCCGGGGGTGGATACCATTCTTGGCCCCGAAATGAAATCAACGGGCGAGGTCATGGGGGTCGGGCAGAGCTTTGGCGAGGCCTTCGTGAAATCCCAGCTGGCGGCCAGCGCATTCCTGCCCGAGTCCGGCACGGTGTTCATGAGCGTGCGCGATGAAGACAAGGAAGCCGCCGTGGAGCTGGCCCGACAGCTGCTCGAATTGGGCTTTGAGCTCGCTGCAACGCGGGGTACGGCGGCGGCCATCGCGGCCCATGACCTGGCGGTCAAGGCGGTCAACAAGGTGGCCGAGGGCCGCCCACACGTGGTGGATCGCATCAAGAATGGCGAGATCGCCATGGTGATCAATACGGTTGCAGAGCGCCGCAACGCCATTGCGGACTCCCGCGTGTTGCGCACCAATGCGCTGGCTGCGGGACTGACCTACTTCACGACCATGGCCGGTGCCAAGGCCGCCGTTGAAGGCCTGCACTACCTGCAGCAAGCCAACGGCCTGCAAGTCTATTCCCTGCAAGACCTCCACGCTGCCATTACCGATTCCTGACTCCAGCTTGTCCACTTCAGAGCGCATCATTCATCATGTCTGAAACCTATTTTCCCCGCTGGCGTCTGGTCCGGCCTCAATCCGGCGCCGATGCCGTCATGCCTGACGAACGTCTGGACGGGTGGAAAAACCTGGCCATGGGCGCCCAGCATGTCGTGGCCATGTTCGGATCCACCATACTGGCGCCGCTGCTCATGGGCTTTGATCCCAATCTCGCCATATTGATGTCGGGCATTGGTACCCTGATCTTTTTTGTGTTTGTCGGCGGGCGCGTGCCCAGCTATCTGGGTTCGAGCTTTGCCTTCATCGGTGGGGTCATTGCCGTGACCGGCTACGCCGGATCGGGTGCCAACCCCAATATTGGCGTGGCGCTGGGGGCCATTGTCGTCTGCGGCCTGGTCTATACCCTTATTGGCGTGGTGGTGTGGTACACCAGTGCGCGTTCAGCCAGCGGAACCGCCTGGATCAATGCCCTGATGCCCCCCTTGGTAACGGGTGCCATTGTGGCCGTGATCGGGCTCAATCTGGCGCCCACCGCTGCCCGCGGAGCCATGGGCGGCTCCACCTTTGACGCGCTGATGGCGCTCATGACGGTTCTGTGCGTGGGTGGTGTGGCCGTGTTCACGCGTGGCGTATGGCAGCGGCTGCTCATTCTGGTGGGTCTGTTGCTGGCCTGCGTACTGTACGCCCTGTTTACCAATGGGCTTGGCTGGGGCGCACCCATCGACTTCGCTGCAGTAGCCAGCGCAGCGTGGCTGGGCATGCCCACTTTTCACAAGCCGGTATTCGAGGCCCAGGCCATCAGCGTCATTGCACCGGTCGCCATTATCCTCGTCGCAGAAAATCTTGGTCATATCAAGGCAGTCAGTGCCATGACGGGCAAGGATCTGGACCATTATCTGGGGCGCGCTTTTGCAGGTGATGGTGTGGCCACCATGCTGTCAGGGGCGGTGGGTGGCACGGGGGTCACGACATATGCCGAGAACATCGGTGTCATGGCGGCAACACGCATCTACTCTACGCTGGCCTTTGTCACGGCGGCCCTGATCGCCATCCTGCTGGGATTTTCACCCAAGTTCGGTGCGCTCATCCAGGCCATTCCGGGCCCGGTGCTGGGTGGCATGTCCATTGTCGTGTTCGGGCTGATCACCATTGCCGGGGCCCGCATATGGGTAGTCAACCAGGTGGATTTCAGTCGCAATGAAAACCTCATTGTGGCGGCCGTTACCCTCATCCTGGGCGCAGGAAATTTTTCCCTGCAGTTCGGCACCTTCCATCTGGACGGTATCGGCACGGCGACCTTTGGCGCCATACTCCTGTACGCCTTGCTGCGTCCCCGCGCTGATCAGGGCTTGCATTCTGCCTAGACTTTGCGCACAATAAAGGCATGTTGCCCCGGCGTGCTGGCCGGGGCTTTTCGTTGGCTGCGCCTTTTCAGGCGTCAGGCAGCCAGCCTGCATTGTCTGCCCAGCTGCTTTCTGTCGAAAGCCACGCTATTTACTTGGAATCACTATGTCCACGATACCGTTGACGACTCGCGGTGCTGACCGGCTGCGAGCTGAATTGAAACAACTCAAGACGATCGAGCGCCCCCAGGTTATTGACGCCATCGCTGAAGCCCGCGCACAGGGCGACCTGTCCGAAAATGCAGAATACGATGCCGCGCGCGAGCGTCAGGCGTTTGTCGAGGCCCGGATCAAGGAACTTGACGGCACCCTGTCCAATGCACAAATCATCGAGCCCAGCGAGCTGGATGTGGACGGCAAGGCCGTTTTTGGCGCAACGGTAGAAATAGAAAACTTGGAAACCGGAGACAGGCTGACCTATCAGATTGTGGGCGATGTCGAGGCCGACATCCGCGCCAACCTGATCTCGATTTCCAGCCCGGTTGCCCGGGCCCTTATCGGCAAGGAAGAGGGCGATGTGGCTGAAGTACACGCCCCCGGTGGCGTGCGCGAGTACGAAATTATCAGTATCCGCTACGTGTAGGCATCAAAATGACGATGCGGGCCGTTTCTTGCGGCGGCCCGTTGGCCCGGCATGGGTGCGCTTTTTACCCGCTGCTGCCAGTTTCTTGGGAGTATAGGGCTCGGAAGGCTTGCGTTCGATGGGATCATTGAAAATGCTGTCTGCGGAGGCGGCAGGGCGGTAGACCACCAGCGTGCGTCCCAGATGCTGAACGGGTGAGCAGTTCAACTGGTCGCAAATGGTGTCGAGCATGTCATTGCGCTCAGCCCGGTCGCCGCTTGCCACCTTGATCTTGATGAGCTCATGTGCAGCCAGGCTGCGATCAATTTCCTTGAGCACATTTTGGGAAACACCCTGATCGCCGATCTGGACAACCGGGTGAAGCGCGTGGGCGCGGGCGCGCAAGCTGCTGCGCAGCGCAGAAGAAAGTTCAAGCATAGGCATAGGAATATTGTACGGCAATGGCCAAGAAAAAAGTGTCCAAACGCTGGATGCAGGATCATGTGAATGACCCGTATGTGAAACTGGCGCAACAGCATGGCTATCGGGCGCGTGCCGCCTACAAGCTGCTGGAGTTGCTGGATGCCGAGGCATTGCCGCTGGCAGGCAGTGTTGTAGTCGATCTGGGTGCGGCACCCGGAAGCTGGTCTCAGGTTGTCCGTCACCGTCTTCTGGATGCGGGTGGCGTCCTCAATGGTCAGATCATTGCCCTGGACCGCCTTCCCATGGATCCGATTCCTGACGTCACCTTCATACAGGGCGACTTCCGTGATGACGATGTGCTGAGTCAGCTCGAGGAACAACTGGGTGGTGACCGGGTTGACCTTGTTATTTCAGACATGGCCCCCAACTTGACAGGAATCAAGGTGGCAGATGTCGCAGCCATGAGCCATCTGCACGATCTGGTGCTGGAGTTTGCCCGGAATCACCTGAAACCCGATGGGGTCCTGATCACCAAAGCCTTTCAGGGTGGAGGTTTCACGCAGGTGCTTGAGCAATTCCGGCAGCATTTCAGGCGGGTAGTGGTACGCAAGCCCAAGGCTTCGCGCGATCGCTCCACCGAAACTTTTCTGATTGCCCGGCAATGGAAGGATGACTGACGCTTGCCGTTGGTTCGCCGACAGACCCGGTAACACCCGCATCGGGTAGAATAACGTATACAGACTCTGCATGGTGCTCAGGCCATCAAGGCCGCCCTGCAGGCAAAGCGATACGTAGGAGGTTGGCTTTGAACAACTCGTTTTCCAAGATAGCGATCTGGATGGTGATCGCGCTTGTGCTGTTTACCGTTTTCAAGCAATTCGACGGTCATGTGGCCACAGGCGATAACGTCACCTATACCCAGTTCATGACAGACGCGCAGGCCGGGCGTATTACCAAGGTAGACATCCAGGGCGATACCCTCTATGTCACCCCCGAGGCCGGTCGTCCCTACAGTCTTACCTCACCCGGTGACCTCTGGATGGTTCCCGAACTGGTCAAGTCAGGCGTTCAGGTTTCCGGCAAGGCACGCGACGAACCCTCCTTCCTGACCAGCCTCTTCATCTCCTGGTTCCCCATGCTGTTGCTTATTGGCGTATGGATTTTCTTCATGCGACAAATGCAGGGCGGCGGCAAGGGAGGCGCGTTCAGCTTCGGCAAGTCCAAGGCCCGTTTGCTGGATGAAAACACCAACAACATCACCTTTGCCGATGTCGCTGGCTGCGACGAAGCCAAGGACGACGTTCAGGAGCTGGTTGATTTTCTTCGTGATCCCACCAAGTTTCAGCGTCTGGGCGGGCGTATTCCACGCGGTGTCCTGATGGTCGGCTCACCAGGCACGGGTAAAACGCTGCTTGCCAAGGCTATTGCCGGCGAAGCCAAGGTCCCGTTCTTCAGTATTTCCGGCTCTGATTTCGTTGAAATGTTTGTAGGTGTGGGTGCGGCGCGGGTTCGCGACATGTTCGAGAACGCCAAAAAGCATTCGCCGTGCATCATTTTCATTGACGAGATCGATGCCGTCGGTCGTCAGCGGGGCGCTGGCCTCGGTGGCGGCAACGACGAACGCGAGCAAACCCTCAACCAGCTGCTGGTCGAAATGGACGGTTTCGAGACTGGCCAGGGGGTCCTGGTCATTGCTGCCACCAACCGGCCCGACGTGCTCGACCCGGCCCTGCTGCGTCCGGGCCGTTTCGACCGTCAGGTTGTGGTTCCGCTTCCCGATATCCGGGGTCGCGAGCAGATTCTCAAGGTGCACATGCGCAAGGTGCCGCTGGCTTCCGACGTCGAGCCACGCGTGCTGGCACGCGGAACACCCGGCTTTTCCGGCGCCGATCTGGCCAACCTCGTGAACGAGGCCGCCCTGTTCGCCGCGCGTCGCAATGCCCGTTCCGTCGACATGAGCGACTTTGAAAACGCCAAGGACAAGATCATCATGGGTGCCGAGCGCCGCTCGGTCATCATGCCCGAGGAAGAGCGCCGCAATACGGCCTATCATGAGTCCGGCCATGCCCTGGTGGCCAGGTTGCTGCCCAAGACCGACCCGGTCCACAAGGTCACCATCATCCCGCGCGGACGCGCACTGGGCGTGACCATGCAGCTGCCTGAACAAGACCGCTACAGCATGGACAAGCAGCATTTGCTCAACATGATCGCTGTCCTGTTTGGCGGGCGTATTGCCGAAGAAGTCTTCATGAATCAAATGACGACCGGTGCATCCAACGACTTTGAGCGGGCCACCACCATTGCACGCGATATCGTCATGCGTTACGGCATGACAGAATCCCTTGGCCCCATGGTCTATGCCGAAAACGAAGGCGAGGTCTTTCTTGGACGCAGCGTGACACAAACCACGCACGTATCCGAGGCCACCATGCAGAAGGTCGACCAGGAGGTCCGCCGCATCATCGACGAGCAATACGGTGTGGCACGCAAGCTGATCGAAGAAAACCGCGACAAGATGGAAGCCATGGCTGCGGCCCTGCTCGAGTGGGAAACCATTGATGCCGACCAGATCAACGACATCATGGAGGGACGTCCGCCCCGACCGCCCAAAGAGCCCGACGGTTCATCGTCAGGCGGCTCGTCGCAGCCTCCTGCAACAGGTGGTGTGCCGGCCGACGACGGCGACACGGCAACCACCCCTGTCTGATTGCCTTCAGACACGTCGGACGCATCATGTCCAATTCGCTGCAGTGCGGGCGTTTCAGGCTATCGCTTGAACGCCCGCTTGTCATGGGAATCATCAACGTCACGCCCGACTCCTTCTCTGATGGCCGGCCCGGCATCACACCGGCGCAGGCCGTCAGGCAGGGGGTCACCCTGATCGAGCAGGGCGCCGACATGCTTGATATTGGCGGTGAGTCCAGCCGTCCGGGCGCCCGTCCGGTGAGCACACAAGAAGAACTGAGCCGCATCATGCCCGTCATCCAGGGGCTGATGGATTCCGGGGTTCCGCTTTCCATTGACACCACCAAGCCGGAAATCATGCAACATGCGCTCGATGCTGGCGTCGACATGATCAACGACATCACGGCTTTTGGAAATCAGGCTGCACTGCAGGCAGTGGCCGCCCATGATTGCGCATTGTGTGCCATGCACATGCAGGGCGAACCCCGCACCATGCAGCAGGCACCCCATTATTCAGATGTGGTGGCCGAGGTACATGGTTACCTGCTCAAGCGGGCAGGTGCGCTGGAAGACGCTGGTGTGGCGAAGGACAGAATCGTGCTGGACCCGGGCTTCGGGTTTGGCAAGACCGTGGCACAAAACTATACGCTGCTGCGCCATCACGCTGATCTCACACGGCATGCCTATCCGACGCTGGCCGGGCTGTCGCGCAAATCCATGCTGGGCCATGTGCTCGGTCGCGAGCCACAGGATCGCCTGGCAGGAAGCCTTGCAGCGGCGCTGGCCGCCATCCAGCGTGGGGCGTCCATCATTCGTGTACACGATGTCAGGGAGACGGCCGACGCCGTCCATATTTGGGAAGCCGTTGAAAACGGAATCAAGCAATGAGCAAACGCAAATATTTCGGGACCGACGGGGTCCGGGGCCGGGTGGGCGGTACCGTCATCAATGCAGAATTTGCCCTGCGTCTGGGTTACGCTGCTGGCAAGGTCCTGGTAGAACAATATCCCCATCGCGAGCGTCCGGCCGTACTGATCGGAAAAGACACCCGTATTTCAGGCTACATGCTGGAATCCGCGCTGGAAGCCGGCTTGTCGGCTGCCGGCATCGATGTCCTGCTGGCTGGGCCCATCCCCACACCGGCCGTGGCTTATCTGACCCGCGCGCTTCGTCTGGTGGCCGGCATCGTGGTCAGTGCCTCGCATAACCCATTCGAAGACAACGGCATAAAATTTTTCTCTACCCAGGGCACCAAGCTGCCTGATGACATGGAAGCCCGGATCGAATCCGTGATTGATCAACCCCTGGGGTGTGTAGATGCCTTGTCACTGGGCCGCGCCAGGCGAATGTCCGACGCAGCCGGTCGTTATATCGAATTTTGCAAAAGCACCTTTCCCAATGATCTGGACCTGCTGGGCCTGAACATTGTGGTGGATGCCGCCCATGGGGCGGCCTATCACATCGTGCCCCATGTGTTTGCGGAACTGGGCGCAGATGTCCATGCCATCGGCTGCGAGCCCGACGGTTTCAACATCAATGATGGCGTTGGTGCGACCAGCCCCGATGCCCTCATCCAAGAGGTCGTTTCACGCAAGGCCGACCTGGGCATTGCGCTGGACGGTGATGCGGACCGCCTGCAACTGGTGGACAGCACGGGTCGTCTGTTCAATGGCGATGAACTGCTCTACGCCATCGTGCGCGATCGCATGCTGACCGAAACGGTCTCGGGGGTGGTGGGTACGCTCATGACCAATCTTGGCCTTGAACACAGGCTGGGCATGCTGAATGTGCCGTTCGAGCGTACTGCCGTCGGTGACCGCTATGTGCTCGAGCGCCTGCAAGCCAACAACTGGCTCTACGGCGGCGAGGGCTCCGGCCACCTGCTTTGCCTGGACAAGCACACCACGGGTGATGGCATTGTGGCCGCCCTGCAGGTGCTGACCGCCATGAAGCATCAGGGCAAATCTGTGGCAGAGCTGGTGTCAGACCTGTCCATGTACCCTCAGATCATGGTCAATGTGCCGTGGGAAAAGGGGGCCGACTGGCGTCAGTCCGAAGCGTTGGTATCGGCGAGCAAGGCTGTCGAGCAAGCGCTTGGCAATCGCGGCCGGGTACTGATCCGGGCATCCGGAACCGAGCCGATCCTGCGGCTGATGGTCGAGGCACAAGAGGCCAGGCTGGCTGAGCAAAGTATCGACACCCTGCGGGCTGCATTCAACTGATACGTCAGTCTTGTCGATACGCCTCAATGCGGCGTGTCCCGGGCAAGCCGGCCTGTCAGCAATGGTCTGGCGCAGCTGTGTTCAGTCAGATGGGATCATTTCTGCCATGACGCCGCGGCGCAGAGCGCCTTCGCCGGCCACCATGGCTTGTGTAATACCCAGTGTCTGGAAGATTCCCAGCATGATGGCAAGCCCGCCTGCCAGCACATGCACGCGTGCAGGCTTGAGGCCAGGCAAGGTATCGAGTCGTACCTGGCCGTCATGTTCCAGCTGATGCTTGAGCCTCAGCAGACCCGAGGTGGTAATGCCCTCGGGAGCGAAGCCGGTCTCTTGCAGCACGGCCAGCAAGCCTTTTGCAGTGCCTGATGAACCATAGGCCTGCTGCCAGCCGGTTTGCTGATAGGGCCCGGCCACTTTGGCAACCTGTGTGCTGGCAGCCTGAACGGCCTGAGCCATGGCTGTTTTGGTAATGGTGCCGTCGGCAAAGAATTGGTGGGTGAAACTCAGACAACCCATGGGGAGTGAGTCCAGGTGCAGGGGCGTCTGATTTTGTCCCAGGATGATTTCAGTCGACCCGCCGCCGATATCCACCATCAGTCGGGTAGCGTTGTCATCGGGAAGATCATGACTGATGCCGACAAAGATCAGTCTGGCCTCTTCAATGCCCGATACAATTTCAATGGGATAGCCCAGTGCAGTTTCAAGACGGGGTAGCACGATGTCCAGATTGCGCGCTATCCGCAAGGTGTTGGTAGCAACGGCTCTGACCTGGCTGACCTCGCGTGCCTGAAGGTGGGCAGCAAAGGCGTGCAGCACCTGGGCCGCCCGATCGGTGACCTCACCATTGAGCTGGCCATCGGCGTCCAGGCCCGACGCCAGTCTGACAGTCTCCTTCAGACGCGTCAGGGTTTCCACGCGCGCGCATCCATTGTGGCGGACAATGCGGCCAGTGGATAGTCGAAAGCTGTTCGAGCCCAGGTCGAGTGCAGCAAGCAAATCGGGCATGTCTCACCATGTCAGCCGGAAAACAGGCCGATTATAAGGCGACATCACCGGGCAGGAGAAAGCCTTTTAAAATTGTCTGGTGGAAAACGGCATGGTGCGGTTTGCATGCCACCATCTCAGTGGATTGAAAAGAACATGAAGGACAACGACGTACCCACCTTGCTCAATCGCGAGCTCTCCCTGCTCAAGTTCAATGAAAGGGTCCTGGCCATGGCAGAGCGCGAGACGACCCCATTGCTTGAACGGCTGCGCTACCTTTGTATTGTCAGCTCCAACCTGGACGAGTTTTTCGAGATCAGGATCTCCAGCCTGAAAGAGCAGCAGCGACAGAGTCCCGTGCTGACGGGGGTCGACGGACGTACGCCTGATCAAGCCTTTGCTGAAGTGCAAAAGGCGGTCCATTTACTGGCACATCGCCAGAACCAGCTTTATATCGACGAGATTCTTCCGCGACTTGATGAGGAAGGGGTTCATGTGTTGCGGGCCGGCCAGTGGTCGGATCCAGTCAGAGACTGGATGAAAGCCTATTTCGAGGAAGACGTCTTGCCCTTGCTCACGCCTATCGGGCTTGATCCGGCCAGGCCATTTCCCCGTGTCTACAACAAGAGCCTGAATTTCATTGTCGAACTTTCGGGTATTGACGCCTTTGGGCGCCAGGCATCCATTGCCATTCTCCAGGCACCGCGATCGCTGCCACGGGTGGTGCAGGTACCTGCCGAGATCGAAGGCAAGCCGCACTGCTACGTGCTATTGTCCAGCATTATTGCCGCCTTTGTCAGCACCATGTTTCCGGGCCTGATGGTAAAGGGCTGTTATCACTGGCGTGTCACGCGCAACAGTGACCTGTTTGTCGACGAGGAAGAAATCACCAACCTGCGCAAGGCCCTGCAGGGAGAACTGTCTCAGCGCAACTTTGGCGCAGCGGTCAGGTTGGAAATCGATGCGTCCATGCCCGAGCATCTGGCGCAGTTCCTGCAGCAGGAATTCCTGCTGCAGCCGCCCGACACCTATCGCGTCACGGGACCAGTGAATCTGGCACGCTTGGCACCGCTGTGCCGCATGGTGGATCGGCCCGACCTGCTGTTTCCTGATTATCACCCGTCAATTGCGCCACCATTCAACGAATTGGCAGACCAGCCAGACGAACTGTTTGCTGCCATCCGTCAGCGTGATGTCCTGCTGCATCATCCCTATCAGTCTTTTCAGCCTGTACTGGATTTCCTGACGGCGGCTGCGGCGGACTCCGACGTCGTGGCAATCAAGCACACCATCTATCGTACAGGTGAAGATTCGGAGCTGATGCGCCTGCTGCTGGCCGCCGCGCGGGCAGGCAAGGAGGTGACGGTGATCGTGGAACTCATGGCCCGTTTTGATGAGCAGACCAACATCAACTGGGCTGCTCGCCTGGAAGAGGTGGGTGCCCATGTGAGTTATGGCGTGGTCGGACACAAGACTCACGCCAAGATGGCGCTGGTGTTGCGCCGTGAAGACAATCACATCAAGCGCTATGCGCATCTGGGAACCGGCAACTATCACCCCCATACGGCGACGCAGTATACGGATTTCGGACTGCTAACCGCCGACCCGGACATCTGCGACGACATGGACAGGATCTTTTCCCTGCTGACCGGGCTGGGAGCGCGTCGTCCGCTCAAGCGCCTCCTGCAGTCACCCTTTACCTTTCACGAGTCCATGCTGGCCCGCGTACGCAACGAGGCGGCCAACGCCCGTGACGGCAAGCCTGCCCGCATCATGGCAAAAATGAATTCCCTGCTGGAGCCGGCAATCATCGAGGCACTCTACCAAGCCAGCCAGGCGGGTGTGCGGATTGATCTCATCGTTCGGGGGGCTTGTGCCTTGCGGGCCGGTGTGCCAGGCTTGTCTGACAACATACGGGTGCGGTCGATCATTGGACGATTTCTGGAACATTCCCGCGTGTTCTATTTTCAGGATGGGGGCAACGATCTGGTCTATCTTTCATCGGCTGACTGGATGGACAGAAATTTCTTCAGACGGGTGGAAGTGGTGTTTCCGATACGAGACAAGCGTCTGAAGAAGCGGGTGATTACCGAGGCGTTTCGCTATGCCCTGCGAGACAATCAGCTGGCGTGGCGCATGCTTCCCGATGGGGATCACGTACGGGTTCGGGCCCGTGGTGAGCCATTCAACGTGCATGATCACTTGATGTCCCGGCACAGCGCTGCGGCACGGCGAGCCGATATTTCCTGACGCGATGCGGTGCTGTCATCATATTGTCATAATTCGCGGGTATGATGGCCGCCAATGACTAGATTATTGATGTTTCTGCTCATTCGCGCCAAGCCATTTTGCATGGCGGTTGTGGTATCCGTGTGTCTGGGATTGCTGTGTCAGGCGGCGCTGGCCATCGACCTGACCGGGGCCGGGGCGTCTTCGCCTTATCCTGTCTATGCCAAGTGGGCTGCGGAATACCACCGTCAGACCGGTCACCGCATCAACTACCAGTCCATGGGTTCCGGAGGCGGTCAGCAGCAGATTCTTGCCCGCACGGTTGATTTTGGCGCATCCGATGACCCGCTTCCCCATGCCTGGCTGCAGCAGCATGGGCTGGTCCAGTTTCCGGCTGTTGTACTGGGTGTGGTGCCGGTGGTTCACCTTCCTGGTATCAAACCCGGCGAGCTTATTCTCACAGGCAGCGTACTCGCCGAAATCTATCTGGGCAACATCACCCGCTGGAACGATCCGGTCATCGCCGGACTCAATCCCGAACTTGCGCTCA
>DATGUI010000262.1:0-7054 GCA_035301405.1 Burkholderiaceae bacterium | reverse complement strand
CGCCCAGTGTGTTCTGGATAAGGCACGCACCAGGTCACCATGACGCGGGAAGCCAGTCTGGCCATGGACGGTTCCAGAATGGTAGAGGCTGCTGTGTAGGGGTAGACATCCAGACCGATGTCCTGTTTTTGCATGTAATCGCTGATCAGTGCCAGGGTTTCGACCGAGCGGCCGAAGTTCTGTTTTCCCGTCACCTTGTGATGCGAGATGATGACGCGCACGTCGAGCGCCCGCCCAATTTGAAAGGATTCCTCCAGAGATTCCATGACATGGTCGCTCTCGTCACGCATGTGGGTGGTGTAGAGTGCCTTGTGGTCGCTCAGCGGGCGACACACTTCGATGATTTCTTCCGTGGTGGCAGCGCGGGCCGTGGGGTAGAAGATGCCGGTAGACACGCCAATGGCACCGGCATCAAGCGCGTCGCCCACGATTTTCTGCATGGTCGTGATCTCGGCGCTGGTTGCGGTCCGGTCCAGGTCTTTCATGGTGGCGGCGCGCAGGGTGGAATGGCCCAACAGGCAGGTCGCATTGACGGCTGCGGGCTGGCTGTCCAGGGCTTCCAGGTAATCGGCAAAGGTATCGAAGCGGTAGCTGTCGGACTTGCCGAGGAGATCCAGCGGAGGGGGCGGGCTGGCATGTCTGAGCGGTGCAATGCTGATGCCGCAGTTACCTGCCACCACCGTAGTGACGCCCTGCGATACTTTGGGTGTCATGTCGTTGCGCTGCAGCAGGACATTGTCGTCATGCGTATGAGCGTCGATAAACCCGGGCGCCAGCACTTGGCCTGTGGCATCGATTACGGTAGTGGCGGTTGCTGACGAGAGGTCGCCAACGGCAGTGATACGGTCGTTCCGGATGGCAACGTCAGCAGAAAAAGGCTGCCCGTTGGTGCCATCAACAACCGTTGCATTGGTGAACAGGACATCGTGCATGGAATCGGGGCTTGGGTTCATGTTGGAAAAGACTAGCGTTTGGCGATGAGTGTGCGCGTGGCAACGACCCTGTCCGAGCCGTTTGCGCGAATACGGATAGTGACCTGATGGGCGGTGTAGTGATCGGGCAAGTCAAATGTTCCACTCAGCTGGACAAACTGCTCAAGCTCCAGGTCGGAACGTTCAATGTCGACGTTGGCCTGTGCGCCGTTGCTGTATTGACCGGCGATGACAAAATCGATATTGCCCTGGAAGGGCTCGTCCATCTTGTCCTTATCCTGCATGATCAATATGGAATAGTCCAGCTTGCCTTCGTTGTTCGTGAAGGTTGCAGCCCGGACACCAGGTGAGGTTCCGCGGGGATCGGGCGGGATGGCGTCAGCCAGTACCTGCAGGTCTTCGTCCACGGTGGCCATTCGTCCCTCGACGCGAGCCAGCCTGCTTTCGGTCTGGTCCAGTTCAGTCTGGACTTCGGCCAGTTCACGCTCTTTGCGTCCCAGTTCGGTTTCAAGGCGCTGCTTGTCGATGTTGGCACTATTGAGATCAAACTGAAGCTGTTCGGACTGCTCCAGTGTCAGGCGCGTGGGACCATAGCTTTTTTGCAAGAACAGTAGCCCGCCAGCACCCAGGATAACGCCTGAAACCAGAAGCACCAGCCAGCGCGGAATGCGCCGCCTGCGTCGAGACCCATAGGCGGTGGGTCGGAACACATGGCGGTTGCGAGATCGGAACATGGATGATGTCCTTTATGAGAATAAGCAAAAAACAGCATAAAGTTTAGCGTGCGTCTGGCAGTCTTGCCAGACCGTTGTCCAGCTGTTCGAGCCGGGCAGGGGTGCCGACGTCTGTCCACTGGCCGGCATGAAACGCGCCAAGCAACTGACCGTCTTTGTGGGCCTGATGGAGCAAAGGCGCCAGCGGCAGGGCACGACGGGCTGGCAAGCCGGCAAACAGGGCAGGCTGATAGACGCCTATGCCCGAGAACGTGAGTTTGTGAGGGCATAATGCCGGAAACAGGAAGTCTCCGTCCGGGTTGTGATCGGGATTATCAACCACCAGCAGCCACGCGAGAGCCTGGCATTGTCGAAGTCGGGAGGCGGCGTCAAGCGCCTCGCGGGCGTCCCAATCGCACCAGATGTCACCGTTGATGACCAGAAATGGTTGGTCCTGAAAGAAAGGCAGCGCCTGGCGGATGCCCCCTGCGGTTTCCAGTGCAGTGGATTCTGCCGAGTAGTGCAGCTGGGCGCCATACTGTTGCCCGTTGCCCAGTGCAGAGATGATTTGTTCACCCAGCCACGCGTGATTGATGATGATGTGATTAATGCCGGCAGCCACCAGGCGCTTGATGTGCCAGACGATCAGCGGCTGGCCGCCAACCCTCAGCAATGGTTTGGGTGTGGTGTCGGTAAGGGGGCGCATGCGCTTGCCGCGCCCCGCAGCAAGAATCATGGCGCGCATCAGAAGGTGTATCCGGTGGTCACGGATGTGCCATCGATTCTATTCAGTATGCGCAGCAATGGGTCAAAATCGCCATACCGGCAGGCCACCTGCCGGATATAGGCATTGACGCGCGGAAGGTGTTCAAGATAATGGTGCTTGTTGTCACGCAGGGAAAGCCGTGCAAATACGCCCAATATCCGCAGATTGCGTTGCAGGCTCATCCATTCGTATTCGGCATGGAAGTCGGCAAAGTCGGCAGCAACGGGCAGGCCGGCTGCCCGGGCTCCTTCCCAGTACCGAATTGCCCAGTCCAGCTGCTGATCTTCTTCCCAGGTTGTGCGCGCATCCATGACCAGCGAGGCAATATCATAGGTAATGGGACCAGAAACAGCGTCCTGGTAATCGATGATACCGGGAAGCTGGTTGTCCGGGCCATTCTCGTCAATCATTAGATTGGGAGAATGGTAATCACGATGGACAAATACCTTGGCTGACCGGGCATTTTGCTTACCAAGTCGTTGCCAGACCCGGGCGAGTGTATGGCGCTCGTCATCAGTGAGCACTATTTGCTTGTAGGCGCTGACATACCAGTCTTCAAAAATGGACAGCTCGTCAATGAGGCGGGCCTGATCGTAGACAGGCAGGGAGCTTGACTGGGCGGTCTGCATCTGGATCAGGGTGGCAATGGCATTGCGATAGAGCTGCTGCAACCGGGTGTCCGGCAGTCCTTCTTGAATCAGGTGCCAGTAGTTCTTTCGGCCCAGGTCCGTAAGCAGCAGGAAGCCCTGGTCCAGATCAGAGTCGATGATTTCAGGTACACGGATGCCTGTATCGGCGATCAGCTGGCCAGCGTGGATGAATGCGGCGGCGTCCTCGAGCTCGGGTGGGGAATCCATGGCGACAAGGGTGCCGTTAGCGGTATGGACACGGTAATATTGCCGAAAGCTGGCGTCGCTGGAGGCGGACTCGAGTGTATGGGGGAGCAGATCGTGCTTGTCGGCAAGCCGGGCAAGCCAGTCAACAAGGGCTGATTTGCGCGTAGGTGGCTGATTTTTCACGGGTGTATTCATATTAGCGGTAGGCAGACAGAAAGTGACAGATGAAACAGGTGCCCGCGGCGCGGCCAGCTTCCCTATAATACCTGCTTGCCAGCCTGTCAGTTGTGTTTTGCCAGCGGCTTTGGGTAGCATATAGTTACGTTTATATGCCGGACAACGCTAATTCTACAAGGACTGTTCATTCGTGTTTTGGGGGAGAAGGGGAATCCAGTGTCTGGCGGTGTCGTTGCTGGCAATGGCCGCCCATGCCCAGACAGAAACGCAGCCATCGGCGCCAACGCCGCCGGCTGATCGCGCCTGGCAGGGGTTGCAGACGTCGCCTGCCCTGCGTACCCGCCAGCAAGTTGATGATCACGACATGGGAACGTTTCTGGTAGCTGATCGCATCGAAACCGAACCCGATGGCAAGCTGGTTCTGACTGGCAGTGCCGAGGTCCGTCGGCTGGATGCCGTCACCAAGGGCGATCGCATTGACTATCAGAGCGACGATGGTCATGTCACCGTGACGGGTAATGGCATGCTCATGCGCGAGGGCAATATCGTCAAGGGCCCCTGGCTCGAATATTATCTCGACGCTGAAACGGGCACGATTACCGAGCCCGAATTCTCGCTCGGTGACACCGGGGCATCCGGCAAGGCGGATGAGGCTCACATCCTCAGCCGCCAGCACATGAAGCTCAGTCAAGTGGATTATGCGGGTTGTCCGTGCCCCGACCCGGCGTGGCGTATCCGGTCTCCCGATGTGGATCTGCGTTTTGACAAGAACGAGGGCGTCGCGCGTCACGGGGTACTTTATTTCAAGAAGGCGCCCATCCTGTATTCGCCGTGGCTGTCATTTCCGTTGCGCAAGGAGCGCAAATCCGGCTTTCTCATGCCCACCTATGGCATGTCCAGCAAGAGCGGTGTGGAGTTTTCTGCACCCTACTATTTCAATCTGGCGCCCAATTACGACGCCACGCTTACCCCTCGCATCATCAGCAAGCGCGGCGTGCAGCTGGGTGGCGAATTCCGCTACCTGGGGAAAAGATACGAGGGGCTGGTAGAGGGTACTTACCTGCCGTCTGACCGTCAGCGACGCATGAAGCGCTGGTGGCTGCATGCCGAACACCAACACGTGCTGGGCAAGGGTCTGACCGCATCATTTGATCTGAACCGCGTCTCTGACGACGATTACTTTCGGGACCTTTCCAATATCGGTCTGAGCGAGTCCACCACTGACCAGCTGACCAGTCGCGCCAGGCTCAACTGGCGCCAAAGCCGCTATGTCAACGTGCGGCTGTCGGCCACCAAGTATCAGACTCTTCAGGATCGCACTTCGCGTTTATATCGCCGCCCCCAGTTTGACAGGTTGCCCGAACTTGAAGTTACGGCAAAGCGCTATAACTGGGGTGGTTTTGACGTGGTCTCGGAAAACACCGTTACGCGCTTCCGCATGCCGCACTTCATATATGGCACGCACAGCTATACTGGCCGTTACCGTTATCCGGAGCTCGCTCCCCATCAGTCTCACGATGGCACTCGTTACCAGTCCTACACCAGTGTTGCGTACCCCATCGTCCGTCCGGGTTGGTATATCACGCCCAAGGTGGGCTGGCACTACACGCATTACAGCACCGAGTGGCGAGGCTTTGGCCCGCCGGGTGCCAAATGGGACAAGATCAACAAGCGTTACGAGCCGGGGCCGGGCTCGCAGACCCGTTCACTGCCCATCGTATCATTGGATGCCGGCATGACATTCGAGCGGGATACCTCGCTGTTCGGCCATCCGACCCTGCAGACGCTGGAGCCACGGGCCTATTATCTGCGCGTGCCGCATCGGGATCAGAGCACGTTGCCGGTCTATGACACCAGCCTGGCGACCTTCAACATCACGCAGGCATTTGATGAAAACATTTTCAATGGCGGGTGGGATCGCATTGCCAACGCCAACCAGCTGACGCTGGGCCTGACATCACGCTGGTTCAATGCCGCCAGTGGTGCCGAGCGCCTGGCCATTACGGCTGCCCAGCGAGTGTATTTCCAGGATCAGGAAGTCGTGCTCAGCCCCAGTCATAATCCCCGCACTCATCGGAAATCCGATTATCTGCTGGGCATCAACGCGGCTCTGACCGACACGCTGAATGTCCGGTTTGACGGCCTGTTCAGCGCCGAGACACGCCACAGAAACCGCATGTCGGCAGGTTTCCGGTGGCGTCCCAAGCGGTTGGCTACTGTCTCGGCCTCGTATCGGTATGAGCGTGACCGCCGCGCCCTGATGTATCACCGCGATCCGGATCCCGAAAACCGCAGTGAGCGCATCTCGGTATCTGCACAATGGCCACTGACCTCCCGTTGGTATGCCATGGGCCGGTTCGATTATTCGATTGATGAAAAGCGTTCCACCCAGTCCATCATGGGGCTGGAATACAAGGGAGACTGTTGCTGGGCCGCGCGAGCGGTATTGCAGCGCTATGCCGTTTCCCGTAAAGATGTCAATACTGCGGTATTCTTCCAACTGGAGCTGACCGGACTGGGTTCCCTCGGGACTGATGCCATGGGGCTGCTCCGGGATCGGGTCGTCGGTTATGAGCCCGTGACACCGCCCGAATCCCCGCTCACGACTTTCGAGAGGTACGAATAAATGCCTTGCCCACTGACCACACGCCTGTCCACCTATTGCCTGGCAGCACTGTTTGTTCTGCTGATTGCTGTCATGCCCGGCATGCAGGCGGTTGCCCAGACCGACAGTTCGCCGTCCCTCAGGCAACTGCAAGGCTCAGCCGATGCGACCGCATCCGAACCTGAATCCGACCCCGAACCCGGCGGGCGCGCCAGTGTCGATGCCATTGCGGCCATTGTGAATAAAGACGTCATCACCATGCGGCAGCTGGATCAGGAAACCGAAACTGCCCGTGCCCAGATGCGCGAGCAGAATATTCCCGAGCCCGATGCCGACACCCTGCGCAAGCAGGTGCTGCAGCGAATGATTCTGAATACGCTGGAGCTTCAAGAGGCCCGCGCACAAGGCATGGAAGTCAACGATGCCGAGGTGGAACGCGTCCTGGATATGATCGCCGAACGCAACGGAGTCTCTCGCGAAACCATGCGAGCGGATATCGAAGCCTCCGGCTTCAATTGGGATGTCTACATCAAGGATTTGCGTCAGGATATTCTCCTTGATCAGCTGCGTCAGCGTGTCGTGGAGTCCACGATTGAAATCTCCGATGCAGAAGTTGATGCTTTCCTGCGCTCGGAAGGCAAAGACATGTCCTTGCTTGCCACCGGTCCATCTGCCGAGCCAGCCCCTCAGCCTGCGCCCCGGCCGGAGGCACAGTCACGCCCTGCGCCCGCCAACCCGACGGTAGCCGAGGCGGCACAGCACACGGGTGGGCAGGTCATGATCGGTCTGGCACACATTTTGGTAGCGGTTCCCGAGTCGGCTTCTTCCGCAGAAGTGGCCGAGCTACAAAGAAAAGCCGAATCCTTGCAAGAGCAGGTGGCTTCCGGCGCTGATTTTGCCGGGGTGGCGGCAGCATCGTCAGATGGGCCGCAGGCACTGGATGGCGGCGACATGGGGGTACGGCACCTGCAAGGCTGGCCTGATCTCTTCATTGAGGCTATCCAGGATCGCAAGCAAGGTGATGT
>DATGUI010000261.1:0-8717 GCA_035301405.1 Burkholderiaceae bacterium | reverse complement strand
GGTCACGAACTGCTCGCCCATCATGCGCATGGCGACATCCACGCCTTTGCGGATCAGGGGCTCACCGCCCTTGCCGATCATGCGAGTCAAGGCGGAGGACAAATTCTTTTCGCTATTCACGCTGACCAAACGACCTGTCAGCATCAGCCCCCAGGTAGCGGCATTCACGAATAGCGAGGGGGACTCGCCCATGTGCGCCCGCCAGTCACCGTGGCTGATCTTGTCGCGAATCAAGGCATCACGTGTGGCGCGGTCAGGGATACGCAGCAAGGCTTCGGCCAGGCACATCAAGGCCACGCCTTCCTGGCTGGACAGGGAAAACTCGTGAACCAGTCCCTCGACTCCCGAACCCTTGCCCTTTTCACGCAAGGCGGTAATAAGCCGCGTGGCCAACTCCTGGGTTTCGTCGTGGTGGTCTTCCACCACACGGGCCTGCTCCAGCAGCATGGGCAGGCATTCGGCCTCGGGACGCCGGTAGGCAGAGGAAATGGCTGCCTTCAGCGTCGACTGTGGCTGGACATCGCGCGCAAAGTCCGAGAATGGCATGCCTGTCCGCTCGCTGGCATCAGCCCCATTTGTTTCTTCGTTATCCTCTGCGTGAAAGCGGATGTCGGCAGGCAGTTGGCCTTTTTCTATGGCTTCCAGATACGCCATGAGCGCCTGCTTGTGCAGCCAGTGTGCCGTACACCCCAATTGCGCCGCTGCACTGCGCAGACGCTGACGAACCGATTCATCGACCTTGACCCCGAGTGTGCTTGTTGCCATGACGTATAACCCAACTTCTTGTTTGCACTTGAAATACTATACCGGTTATACCATGCGCTCCACTAGGGTTAACCCCATTTGAGAAAAAACCGTCAATGAGTGCAACCTGCCTGAAGCAGACAGGTTGCACCGGGGTGAAACCGGGAAACTGCGGAAGGCTTAGTCAACGAGCTCGGGCTCGGGTGCCGGCGAGGCCTGGGTAGAAGTATTGGTCGGCCCGTTGTCATCAAACACCAGCACGACCTCGTCCTTGTCATTGAGGCCGACCTCGACATCACCCCCGTTGACCAGCCGGCCAAAGAGCAGTTCGTCGGCCAGCGCACGCCGGATGGTGTCCTGGATGAGCCGATGCATGGGCCGGGCGCCCATTTTCGGATCAAAGCCCTTGTCGGCAAGGTAGTCACGCAGCTGCGCAGTAAATGTGACATCCACTTTTTTCTCCTGGAGCTGATGCTCGAGTTCGAGCAGGAACTTGTCGACCACCCGCATGATGACCTCGCGCGAAAGACTGTCGAAACTGATGATGGCGTCCAGCCGGTTGCGGAATTCGGGGGTGAACAGCCGCTTGATGTCGGACATTTCATCGCCACGCGTGGAGGACTGGGCAAAACCGATGCTCGGCTTGTTCAGGGCCTCTGCCCCGGCGTTGGTGGTCATGATCAGAATGACATTGCGGAAATCAGCCTTGCGACCATTGTTGTCGGTGAGTGTGCCGTGATCCATGACTTGCAGGAGAATATTGAAAACGTCCGGGTGAGCTTTTTCGATTTCATCCAGCAGCAGCACACTGTGGGGCTGCTTGGTGACCGCCTCGGTAAGCAGCCCGCCCTGGTCAAAGCCCACATAGCCCGGTGGCGCGCCGATCAGGCGGGAGACGGTATGGCGCTCCATGTACTCGGACATGTCAAAGCGCAGGAGCTCGACACCCAACATGTAGGCAAGCTGACGGGCCACTTCCGTCTTGCCAACGCCCGTCGGGCCGGAAAACAGGAAGGAGCCAATGGGCCTTTCGGGTCGTCCCAGACCTGAGCGGGCCATCTTGATGGCGCCAGCCAGGGCATCGATGGCCTTTTCCTGACCAAACACCACTGTTTTGAGATCACGCTCCAGCCTGGCCAGACGACTGCGGTCGTCCTGAGAAATATTTTGCTGGGGCACCCGTGCAATCTTGGCAACGGTTGCTTCGATATCGCCTTTGCCAATGAGCTTCTTTTGCCGTGAGGGAGGCAGCAGACGCTGCGCCGCCCCGGCCTCGTCCAGCACGTCGATGGCCTTGTCGGGCAGGAAGCGATCATTGATATAGCGTGCTGCCAGCTCGGCGGCTGTCGTGATGGCTGTTGCCGAATAGCGGATACCATGATGGGCTTCAAAGTGAGGTTTGAGCCCGCGCAAAATCTGCACGGTTTGCTGGACAGTTGGCTCGATCACGTCGATTTTCTGGAAACGTCGCGATAGCGCATGGTCTTTCTCGAAAATGCCGCGGTATTCGTTGTAAGTGGTGGCACCCAGACACTTGAGCTTGCCCGATGACAGCGCGGGCTTGAGCAGGTTGGATGCATCCAGCGTACCCCCAGAGGCAGAGCCTGCGCCGATAAGCGTATGGATTTCGTCAATGAAGAGAATGGCGTGGCGGTTACCTTCCAGCGCTTTGAGCACGCCCTTGAGGCGTTGTTCAAAGTCGCCCCGGTATTTGGTACCGGCCAGCAGTGCACCCATGTCAAGCGCGTAAACCTTGGCATTTTCCAGAACTTCAGGGATCTTGCCTTGCTCGATACGCCAGGCCAGACCCTCGGCAATGGCCGTTTTGCCCACGCCCGCCTCGCCAACCAGCAAGGGATTGTTCTTGCGTCGTCGACACAGAACCTGAATGACGCGCTCGACCTCGTGATCGCGTCCGATAAGGGGATCAATGCGACCCTGGTGGGCTTCTTCGTTGAGATCCGTGGCGTACTGATCCAACGGCGAGCGAGAAGATTCGGACTTGCCTCGCCCGGCTGACGGACTCTTGTCCGACGAAGCCTGGGCGCGGGGCTGCGGTGGTGTCGGATCGGGTGATGTACGCGTAATGCCATGAGCAATGAAATTCACGATATCCAGGCGTGTAATCCCCTGCTGTTGCAAAAAATACACAGCATGCGAGTCCTTTTCGCCATAAATGGCCACCAGCACATTGGCACCCGTGACGAGGTTTTTATCAGCACCGCTGGATGACACATGCATGATGGCGCGTTGGATGACACGCTGGAACCCCAGTGTGGGCTGGGTATCGACCTCGTTATTGCCCGGCAGTACGGGGGTGTTGTCCTGGATGGCCTTGCGAAGATTCTGGCGCAATTCGGGAATATTGGCTGCACAGGCACGCAACACCTCTATGGCCGCCTGGTTGTCAAGCAGCCCCAAAAGCAGGTGTTCGACCGTAATGAATTCGTGTCTGGCTGCGCGGGCTTCAACAAAAGCAGTGTGCAGCGTCACTTCAAGTTCTTCGGAAATCACGTTTCCTCCTACGGGCCGGAGCCGACTGACAACGCATGCCACTCATACGACCCTTGCTCTCTTAACCTATCTGTTCAACCTTTACTATACCTGTCCTGACAAGAGCAAGGGCACTGCAATGTCAAAAACCCTATACCGGCTCCATGATGCACTGCAAGGGATGTCCGTGGGCCTGCGCTATCTGACGCACCCTGTCCACGCGCGTTGCGGCAATATCCTTTGTATAGATACCGCAGATGCCACGGCCTTCGTGATGGACCTTCAGCATGATATGTGACGCCTCTTCAAGCGTTTTGCCGAATATCTCCTGCAATATCATGACCACAAAATCCATGGGGGTAAAATCATCATTCAGTAATACCACCTGATACATGGGTGGGGGTGCCAATGGTTTGGTTGTGTCCTCGGTAACAATCCCCACATCGGGGTCAGCTTGCGTAACCATACTCAATACTAGTGATTTCCATAGTTGACGGAATCCGGGCAAACCGTCGATGATGATCATATTCTGTCAATGACCGAGTCAACAGACAGAATAAACAGGCTGAAAGTAACCCTTGAAGTCCGGTATCAACTTTTACACTATAAACGAGAGGCAGTCCGCATGTCTGACGCGTACGCATCCCCACTGGAGGACGACACCCCAAAACTAATGGGTACTGTCAAATGGTTCAACGACGCCAAAGGATTTGGCTTTATTACTCCCGACGATGGCGGCGAAGATCTCTTCGCCCATTTTTCGTCCATTCAAATGCCGGGCTTCAAAACCCTCAAGGAAGGGCAAAAAGTCCAATTTGAAATCGCTCAAGGGCCTAAAGGAAAACAAGCCTTGAATATTACTGCCGCGGCCTGACACCCAGCGCCAAGGCATGGGCACGCCCAGGTACAATACTCGGTTTCGGGTGTACTTGTGCGGCCCGTCCAGGCAGGGCTGCTGCTCTGCCGGGCTCAATTCCCAGCCAGATCCCCAGCGTGGCAAGAAGCGTCCTCACCACTTTTGTAGCCCTGTGTCTATCCCTCTGTGCACCCGCTGTCTGGAGCCAGGCGCAACGCCTGCCTGTTGTCAAGCTGAACATCGGTTCGCACACCCTGTCGGCCGAAGTCGCCGCCACGGCAGAGAGCCGCCGCTACGGGCTGATGCACCGCCAGCAACTGCCCGATAATCACGGCATGCTGTTTGTGTTCGACCACGATGACACTTATTGCTTCTGGATGCGCAACACGCCATTGCCGCTCTCCATCGCCTTCATTGCCCACGATGGGGCCATTATCAACTTGGCAGACATGGCACCCAACACAACCGACAGCCATTGTGCGCTTGAGCCCGTGCGTTACGCCCTTGAAATGGAACAGGGCTGGTTTGCACAGCACGGCATCGGATCCGGCGATTACATCCGCAACCTGGCCTCACCCTGAGCCGCTGTCAGTGTCAGCCCAGTGGTACGCCTTGCGCGCATGTCAGGAACGCAAAAAAGGCCCCGAACCATGGGCTCGGAGCCGTCAACAGCTGAAGACAGCCGTTGTGCGAAGCAAGCTGGAGCTGATCAGCCGAGATTTTCGTTGGCGAAATCCCAATTGACAAGATTCCAGAAGTTTTCCAGATACTTCGGCCGCGCGTTGCGGTAGTCGATGTAATAGGCGTGTTCCCAGACGTCGCAGGTAAGCAGGGGAGTATCGCCGGTGGTCAGTGGCGTGTCGGCGTCGTCAGTGTTGACAATGTCCACACTGCCATCCGCTTTTTTCACCAGCCAGGTCCAGCCAGAACCAAAGTTGCCGGCAGCCGCCTTGTTGAAGGCTTCCTTGAAGGCATCGAAGCTGCCCCATTTGCTGTTGATGGCTTCCGCGACTTTTCCGCTGGGGGTGCCGCCACCATTGGGCGACATGCTGTTCCAGTAGAAGGTGTGGTTCCAGACTTGTGCAGCGTTGTTGAATACCCCGCCTGAGGAATTCCGGATGATGTCTTCCAGGGAAGAAGACGCATGCTCGGTACCTTCGATCAGGTTGTTCAGGTTGTTGACGTACGCTGCATGGTGCTTGCCGTGGTGGAACTCCAGGGTTTCCTTGGAAATATGAGGAGCCAGCGCGTCAAGTGCGTAGGGTAGCGGGGGAAGCGTAAAAGCCATGATGTTTCCTTTTAAAACTGGTTAACACGTCAACTGATGTGACGTGGTCGTGCATGGACTACAGAACAGTCCGTCACTGAGCGTCTCTCCAATCTTCAAGTCTAACGCATTTCTGATTTTTTTCCGTAACATAACCATAACAACCGCCGTGGCGTATCGGCAACTACAACACGGCTTTGCACCCGTTCAGCGCCTTGCTGTCACCATGAGTCGGGCAGATTCATGATAAATACTGTCCACAGAAAAATCCGTTTTGTCAAATCATCGGCATATCAAGGCTATTTCCTGCCCTCATGAGATCCGACTTCCAAAAACACTCGTAAGTCATTGATTTTTCATAAACTGAACAAATTCCCAGTTATGGTCAATAATCGTGCATTGAACCGCAAGCCAACAGAAAACAAGGGGGCAACCCGGTTTATACACATAATTATCCACAGAAATTGTGGATACTTTTCCCTGGTCAGGTTACGGATCACTGATCAATCGCTAAAATAAGAAACAAATAACAGGAACTCGAGGCAGCCATGTGGCGCCCGAAGGAGCACGATTTTGCATCATATTCTGCAAGCGGCCGGCTGGCCGGTCTGGCTGCTGGTTGCCACTTCTGTAGCCTGTCTCGCGCTGATCATCGAGCGTTTGCTGTCACTTCGGCGCGGCTATGTGCTGCCTTCCCGCCTGCCCGGGCAGGCACTGGATCTCTATCGCCAGAACAAGGACACGCCCGAAGCACTGATCCGCATGGCACGGCGCGGACCACTCGGGCGCGTGCTTGCAGAAGTCCTGGCCAACCGCCATGAAACCGACTACTTCCGGCGGGCCGCCATTGAAGACGTCGGCCGGGATGTCGCCTTCCGGCTCAACCGCTATCTGCCGGCACTGGCTACCATCGCCGTGATATCCCCCCTGCTGGGGCTGTTTGGCACCGTGATCGGCATGATCGACATTTTTGGTACCTACACCATGGCAGGCGGCGACCCGGCCAAACTGGCACAGGGCATATCCATGGCGCTGTACAACACAGCATTCGGCATCATCATTGCCATCCCTGCCCTGGCCTTTCATCGCTTCTTTCGCTTGCGGGTAGACTACTACCTGCATCACCTGGAGCGCGAGGCGGGTGCGCTTGACCGGCTCGTCGCCCGCCAGACACCGCCATGAACTTCCGCCGCGACACCACCGACGAACAGCCAGACATCAACCTGGTCCCGCTTATCGACGTGCTGCTGGTCATCCTCATCTTTCTGGCTGCGACCACCACGTTTTCCCGCCTGCATGAGCTTGAAGTCAGCCTGCCCCAGGCCAATCTGGATGCCGTCCAGCCTGCCAGCCTGACGCTTGACGTTGACCGCCATGGCGCACTCTTGCTCAATGGCCAGTCTCTTGCCAGTGCATCCGTGGATGCCATTGCCCGGACATTGCAAGAGGCGCACGCCGAAGCGCCCGATGCCGCCCTCCTGGTCAATGCCGATGCCCAAGTCGCCCATCAGGTCATCATCCAGATCATGGAAGCGGCCAGCCTGGCGGGCATACCCAATATCCGCTTCGCAACTGAGGCGCATTCTCCTTGAGGCACCCTGACGCATTTGTCCGTTACGTCGCCCGCATGTGGCGGGGCAAAGGCCTTGTCAGTACTTTGCTGCTGCCCTTGTCGTGGTTTTATGGCGGGATCATCGCCGTACGCAAATGGCAGTTCAGGCATCGTCCTGCACCACGCTATCGCAGTCCCGTGCCCGTCATTGTGGTCGGCAATATTTATGTGGGCGGCACAGGCAAGACCCCGGTGGTCATGGCTGCCGTGCAGGCCCTGCGCCAGATGGGGTGGCAACCAGGCATCGTCAGCCGCGGCTACGGTGTCACCATCAAGGGCTCGCCACGAATCGCGCACGGCGATGCTTCAGCCGCCTGGATTGGCGACGAGCCGGCACTGATTGCCCAGGCCACACGGGCCCCGATTGCCGTCCATCCCAGACGCGCCTGGGCCGTGCAGGCGCTGCTTGATGCCCATCCCGAGATCAGCATTGTTGTGTCTGACGATGGCCTGCAACATGTGGCGCTGGAGCGCGACGTGGAAATCATTGTCCAGGATGAGCGCGGCATCGGTAATGGGCGGCTGCTGCCTGCCGGTCCGCTTCGTGAGCCTGCTTCCCGGCTGCAGACGGCAGACCTCATTATCTGCCGGCAGGATACCGGTTCCAAGGCCGCCATTGAAAATCCGGACCCGGCTACCCTGGCCATGCAGCTGCAGCCCATTGAGGCGCGCGCTCTGGCCAGCGGCCGGACCGTACCCTGGGAGACCTGGGTGGCCCGCCACCAGCAGTCCGGCAACATGGCTGCCGTCGCCGGCATTGGTCATCCCGAGCGGTTTTTCCGCATGCTGCAGGCGTACGGCCTGACGCTTTCCACCACCCTGGCCCTGCCGGATCACGGAACCATCACGCCCGCACTCCTTGGAGATATCGATGCCGACAACATCCTTGTCACGGCCAAGGATGCCGTCAAGTGTCACCACATACACGACCAGCGGATATGGGTTGTTGAAGTCGCAGCGCACTTCTCCAGACCCGACTGGCTGTGCCGGCTGCTTGCCCGCAAGGGCATCCACCCCAGGGCGCATTAAGGCATTCCCGATTACACTGGCCTGATCACCCGACTATTTGTCATCAACCTGCCACACCGAGTGCTGATATGGATACCCGACTGCTTGAAATCCTGGTGTGCCCGATCTGCAAGGGGCCACTTGACATTGATCGCTCCAGCCAGGAGCTGGTCTGAAAGGCCGATCGCCTGGCTTTTCCCGTCAAGGACGGCATGCCCGTCATGCTGGAATCCGAAGCGCGCGAGCTGGAAGCCGAGGGCGCTCCGACACCCGTCGTTCCGTCCTGACTGACATGGTGGTCATCATCCCGGCCAGACTGGCGTCCATTCGCCTGCCTGACAAGCCCTTGCTGGATATTGGCGGGGCCCCCATGGTGGTGCGGACCGCCCAGCAGGCTGCCCGCAGTGGCGCCAGCATGGTGGCGGTTGCCACCGACGACCCCCGCATTGAACAGGCTGTTCAGGCGCATGGTTTCCAGGCCATCCTGACTGACAGACATCACCCCACCGGCACGGACCGGCTGGCTGAAGCGGCACGGCTGCTTGATCTGTCTCCCGACACGATTGTGGTCAATGTGCAAGGCGATGAACCGCTGGTGCCCCCCGCCATCATCGATACGGTTGCCCAGACACTGCACCAGTTCCCGCAGGCGGATATTGCCACCTGCGCATGCCCCATTGCCAGCGCCAGCCAGTTATTTGATGCCAATGTCGTCAAAGTGGTGTGCCGACAGGGCG
>DATGUI010000260.1:0-3214 GCA_035301405.1 Burkholderiaceae bacterium | reverse complement strand
GTCAAGGCCGATGGCCTGGCTGCCGGCAAAGGCGTGATCGTGGCAGAAACGCTGGAACAGGCCCATCGGGCCATCGACAGCATGCTGGATGAAGGCAGCTTCGGCCAGGCAGGCGCACGCGTCGTGATTGAAGAATTCCTGGAAGGGGAAGAAGCCAGCTTCATCGTGATGTGCGATGGCGAAACCATCGTCCCCATGGCCAGCAGCCAGGATCACAAACGGCTCCTGGATAACGACCAGGGCCCCAACACGGGTGGCATGGGCGCCTACTCGCCCACGCCGGTGGTCAGTGCCGCGCTGCATCAACGCATCATGACTGAGGTCATCGAACCCACCATTCTGGGCATGCGAGCCGAGGGCATACGGTTTACTGGCTTTTTGTATGCCGGCCTCATGATAGGCCCGGGCCCCGATGCCAGCCGTTCGCTCAAGGTGCTTGAATACAATTGCCGCATGGGCGACCCCGAAGGTCAGCCCATCATCATGCGGCTGCAGTCTGACCTGGTCGACATCCTTGAGCACGCAGTCAATGGCAGCCTTGATCAGGCATCAGTGCAATGGGATCCGCGCCCGGCATTAGGAGTCGTGATTGCCGCCGGTGGCTACCCCGAGCACCCCCGCGTCCACGACCCCATCGGCGCGCTGCCACCCGATACCGCCGACTGCATGGTCTTTCATGCTGGTACCGAACTGCACCAGGGCACGCTGCGTACCAGTGGCGGGCGCGTCCTGTGCGTCACTGCACTGGGCGACAACCTGCAGCAAGCCCGCGATCGCGCCTACCAGGCCATTCAACACACTGACCTGCCCCATGCACAATACCGTCAGGACATTGCCTGGCGTGCCCTGCGCCACCCTGCCTGATTCATCACCTGCCATGCCCGTACCCGTCAAACCCGTTCAAAATTATCTGCTTGATCTCCAGAGCCGCATCGTCAATGCACTGGAAGACATCGATGGAGAATCGTTCCTCACCGACCGCTGGGATCGCGAGGAAGGTGGTGGCGGGGTTTCGCGCTACCTGGAAAATGGCGACGTCTTCGAGCGCGGGGCTGTCCTGTTCAGCCACGTACAGGGCAAAACCCTGCCTCCGTCTGCCAGCTCTCATCGGCGTGAGCTCGCCGGCCGGCCCTGGCAGGCCATGGGAGTTTCCCTGGTCCTGCACCCGCGCAACCCCTTTGTGCCCACCAGCCACATGAATGTACGGCTGTTTGTGGCGCAGGCCCGTCCCGATACCAATGAGCAGGACGTCTTCTGGTTTGGCGGTGGTCTGGATCTGACACCCTATTATCCCTTTGAAGAAGACGCCCGACATTTTCATCAGGTTTGCCACGATGCCGTGGCGCCCTTCGGTGAAGACAAGTACCCGACATACAAGAAGTGGTGCGACGAATACTTCTACCTCAAGCATCGGGACGAAACCCGAGGCATAGGGGGGCTATTCTTTGATGACGTCAATGCAGATGGCTTCGACGCCGGATTTAGCCTGATTCAATCCGTGGGTGATCGCTTCACCGATGCCTATCTTCCCATTGTCAGACGCCGCGTGGATACGCCTTACAGCGAGCGTGAGCGAGATTTCCAGAGTTACCGCCGTGGCCGCTATGTCGAGTTCAACCTCGTCTTTGACCGGGGCACCCTCTTTGGCCTGCAGTCCGGCGGGCGTACAGAGTCCATTCTGCTCTCCATGCCGCCCACGGCGAGTTGGCGCTATCAATGGACCCCCGAACCCGGCAGCCCCGAGGCACGCCTGAACGATTTCCTGAAACCACGCCAATGGCTGTAAGACCCGGTCGCATCGGCCTGCTTGGCGGGAGCTTTGATCCCGTCCACACGGCACATATCGCGCTTGCCAAATCTGCCCGCTCCACCCTTGATCTGGACCAGGTTCAATTGATACCCGCCGCCAACCCCTGGCAGCGAGAGCCGCTCAAGGCAAGCAGCCAGCATCGGCTGGCCATGCTGGACCTGGCCATCAAGCGTTGCGACTGGCTGGCCATCAATACCATTGAAATTGATCGTGGCGGCAAGACCTACACTGTCGACACCTTGCGCAACCTGCCCTTGCACAACCAGTATTACTGGATAATGGGGTCAGATCAGTTGCGCAACTTCTGTACCTGGCAATCCTGGCAAGAGATCACCGAAAGGGTGGTACTGGCCGTGGCCCACCGGCCAGGATCCCCTCCACAAGCGCCACGTGCGCTGCAGCGCTATCTTGACATGCTGGGCCGGGAAATTGTCTCGCTGCCCCTTCCTGTCCTTGAAATCTCCGCCACCGAGATACGGGACCAGCTCGCCCAGGGTTTGACACCATCAAACAATATGCTTGATGATGATGTCATGACATACATATCAACCCATGGACTCTACCAGGCGCCATCGGGTTCCTGATCTGATCATCTTAGCCAACCTACTTGCCAACCTATGGATCTGCAAAAACAGCAACGCTTGATTATCGACGCTCTTGAAGACGCCAAGGCGCGTGAGATCAAGGTATTCAATACCACACACCTCACGGGCATGTTCGATCGCATCATCGTTGTCAGCGGCACCTCGGGCCGTCAGACCCGTGCCATCGCGCAGCATGTGATCAATCGTGTCCGGGAAAAAACGATTCCAATCATCGCCGAAGAAGGCATGGATTCAGGAGAATGGGTACTGATCGATATCGGCGATATTGTCATACATATCATGCAGCCGGCCACCCGTCAGTATTACAACCTTGAAGAAATCTGGGGTGAACGCCCGGTCCGCGTCAAGCTTCTACCGGAGTCCACCATACCTGTCAGCAACGAGCCCGCGGGTTTTGGAGACTTTCCTGACCCCATCGCCCCATGAAACTGATCGTGGCCGCCGTGAGCGCGCGCGCACCCTCATGGATTCAGGAAGGCTGGGCTGAGTATTCCCGGCGTCTTCCACGCGCATGTCCCCTGCTCTTGCATGAAGTTCGCCCTGCCCCACGAAAGTCCGGAAAATCGCCCGCACAATTGATGGAGGCCGAGGCCTCTGGCTTGCGGGCTGTCACCCCCAAAGGGGCCTTCACCATCGCCCTGGATGAAAGGGGGCGCGACATGAGCACGGCCGATATCAGTCAGCACATGGCGGCGTGGCGCCAGGCGGGTCGGGATATTGTCTTTCTGATTGGCGGCCCGGATGGCCTTCATGCTGACATCAAGGCGCAGGCTGACGCACGTTGGCGGCTGTCATCGCT
>DATGUI010000259.1:0-5043 GCA_035301405.1 Burkholderiaceae bacterium | reverse complement strand
ATCAGGCTACCAGCCCGATGCCGCCAGTATTGCCTGGTGGGAAGCCTTGGCTTGCGTGCGCTGGGCCGTCATTGCCCTGCAACAGGCCCAACGCCATTTGTCCGGTAACGAGACCTCGCTGGAGCTGGCCCTCACCGGGCGCCTGGTGCCCGAAATCGAGCAGGATGCGCTGTTTCACCTGCGTGCCTTTCTGTCAGCAAAAGGGCTGAGTGAGCTTGGCGATCAGGCCGCAGAAGATCAGGGCAGTCCGTTGCCACCACCTGCTTCACCTGCTTCCAGCCGCCATGCCGCGGCAAATCAGGCCCTGGACATGCCTGATGGGTCTGACTTGCTGCAGATCGCACGATCCATCTTGTTGAATGAAGTCATGCCCGTAACGCCGCCGGACCAGCATTACAACCTGCGTATGGCCGCCCGGGCCATGGGCATCGCCCTGCGCGAGGCAGAAAGCCGGACCAGCGTCCACGAACAATATCTTGACCGGATCCGGCAGTTTTACGAGCAGGCCGGCATGGCCGGTGCCACACCGTCAATACCGCAACTGGTGACGGACATCAATAACCGGTGCTTCGGGCCTGATCTGCAGGCATCACTTTTTGCCCTGATGGACGACCTGCTCAACCTGCAGTTGCAGCTCAGCAACCCGCGCCGGGTAGGTCTGGATGCAGCGTAGCCAGACAGGGATTGGTTGTCCGCCATACTTTTTACAACTATGCAACTTGACGTAACGCCAGAAGCTCGCGCATCGACAAATTACAAACAAAATTGTAAGCGCAAGAAAATAATTGTGTTGTTATATTTCTAATCTCTGCTATATTTGCACGAATGCAACAGTCAAGCCGGCCTCGTTTGTCAAACATTGGCAATAACCTGTTCCCAGATGTGGCTGTCCTATACAATTTGATGTCCGTTGGGCAGGTGTCAACATTTTAAATGCCCAGCATTAAGACGCAAGGTCATGCCTCAAGAATACGGGTCAGAAGCTCGTAGCTCCGCCTTGCCAGATTAGTGCAATCGCTTGCACCAAGTCTGCCATGTCTTTGAAACTTCCCTTACCCCTCGCCGTGGGTGCGTCAGCTCCAGACAGGTACTGGCGTACGTCACTGTGTCTCTCGCATCTCTGCCGTGTGCAGCAGAAGCCAGTTTGCGAATTCCCGCCCGGCATCGTCCAGCCGGTTGCCACTGCAACCCGTACTGCAATGCGCTGTGGGCGTCGCCTGCTGCGCCAAAGGAGTCAGTATCAGCCAGTCAGGGCAGCAATCAATACATCAAGTCAAATAACAAGGAGTCGTCTGTGAACATGAAACCCTTACTATCTTGTGTCATTCTTTCCGCACTGCTCGTACCGGCAATGGGCAGCGCGCAGACTGCCAGTCTGGAAGAGATTGTTGAACAGGCTGTGCTGACCAACCCCGAAATCAGGGCGCGCTTCCAGGACTTCAAGTCTTCGCTTGAGGGCCAGAATGTGCGCCGTGGTGCCCTGCTTCCCGAAGTCACCGCACAGGGCTGGACGGGGCGCGAATGGCGCAGCAAGGGCAGCGAGCCCGGCGAACGTTCAGGCAACTGGAGCCGCAGCGGGTACAGCCTCCAGCTGCGTCAGTTGCTGTTCGATGGTTTCTCCACCATGAACGACGTCAAGCAGCTGGGTTTTGAAAAGCTGTCAGGCTATTTTGAACTGATGGCCACCGTCGACAGCCTGGCGGCCGAAGCCACGCAAGCCTACCTGGATGTGCAGCGCTACCGCGAAATGGAGCAACTGGCTCGCGATAACTACCGGCTGCACCAGCGTACGCTGGTGCAACTTCAAGAACGCCAGGCATCGGGCGTGGGGCGAGGGGTTGACCTGGAACAGGCCCATGGTCGCCTGTCGCTGGCGCAGACCAACCTCATGACTGAAAGCGGCAACCTCAACGACGTCACTCAGCGCTTTCAGCGCATTGTGGGCCTGACCCCGCCCGACACCCTGCTGGGCAGCCCCGAAGTGTCAGATCGCATCAGCACGGACGACGCCCGTGTGGAGCAGGCCATCCGCAACAACCCCAGCCTGCTGTCCAAGCAGGCGCTGGTGCAGGCAGCTGACGCCGGGGTGGCCTCGGCCAAGGGCCGCCACCTGCCCACCCTGGAATTGCGCGCCGCCACAGGCAAGGACAAGGGTGAGCCCGGCTTGCCTTACCGCAATGCGCGCAGCTCCAACGTGCAGCTGATGCTGTCCTACGATCTATTCCGGGGCGGCGCGGATCAGGCCCGGGTCCGTCAGACCAAGGCCCAGTCTTATGCAGCGGGCGATGTGCGCGACTACACCTGCCGCAACGTTCAGCAAGAGTTGTCTGTTGCCTGGAACAACATCGTGCGCCTGCGCGAGCAAATGCCCTACCTGCAAGAGCACGAGCGTGCCACGGCCAAGGTTCGCATTGCCTACATGCAGCAGTTCCAGATTGGCGAACGCTCACTGCTTGACGTACTGGATACTGAAAACGAGCTGTTCGACTCCCGCCGTGCACTGACCAACGCCATCTTTGATCTCAAGCAGGCCGAATACCAATGGCTGGCCATGGCGCACGAGCTGCTGCCTGCGCTGTCCTTGTCCGACCCCTACGACGAGCGCCTGAAAGAGATGGACGAGCTTGATCTTCCGCAACAAGTGGTTGAAGTATGCCGCAGTCCGCTTCCTGATACGCGCAACCTCAAGCCTGTCACCATGGAATATCGTGATGGCAACCAGCCGCCCGTGATTGTGGAAACCAAATCGGACGGCGCTCAGGACTGACACGGTCATGGATAAACCCCAGGACGAAACGGACTCCAGCGAACAGCAGCGTCTGCAAAATGAACAGCAATTGCAGTCGCTGGACACGGATTTCATCCGTGTCCTGGAAGACCTGATTGATGTACTGGTTGCCAACGGCACCCTGCGCCTGACTGACCTGCCTGCCGAGGCCCTGGAAAAGCTCAGTCAGCGCAAGCGTGCCCGCGCCCGTTTGCGCGATGCGCTTGATCTCATCAACGACGAGGAAGAAGGTCTGCTTTAATGGATGTTGCCACAGAAGCTGTGCTTGATGTACCGCCCCATCTGACGCACGATGACCCCTTGCTCGCCTGTCTGGTTGCACTGACCCGGGTACACGGCAACCCCTGTTCGCCCGAGCATCTGGTTGGCGGCCTGCCCCTGGTGGATGGTCGGCTGACCTTGTCATTGTTGCCGCGTGCCGCCGAACGTGCCCACTTTACGGCGCGATTGCTGCGGCGCAAGCTGGGCAACATTCCTCATGCCGTACTGCCCGCCTTGCTGGTGCTGAAAGACGGCCGCGCCTGCCTGCTGTTTGAAGTTCGCGACCAGGACAAGACCTGTGTGGTGCAGTACCCCGAAATGGGCAGCCCCACGGAAATCAGCCTGGCCGAACTGCTGGAGGACTACGCGGGGCTGGCTTACTTCATCAAGCCCCTGTACCGGTTTGAGGCCCGCTCGCAAGATGCACCCAAGGACGACAAGCGTCACTGGTTCTGGGCCGTGGTCTTTGAAAACCGCCGCCTGTATCGGGACGCCATGGTGGCGGCGGTGCTGATCAACGTGTTTGCGCTGGTCATGCCCCTGTTCACCCTTAACGTGTATGACCGCGTGGTGCCCAACAACGCCATTGAAACCCTGTGGATGATGACCATAGGCATCTCGCTGGTGGTGGTATTCAACCTCATTCTGACCAGCGTTCGGGCCTACGTGGTGGATACCGCCAGCAAGAAGATAGATGTCAAGCTGTCGGCCCGCATCATGGAGCGTGTGCTGGACTTGCGCATGGAGGCCCGGCCCCAGTCCGTGGGCTCGTTTGCGGCCAACCTGCGCTCCTTTGAATCCGTGCGTGACTTTATCGCGTCGGCCAGCCTCACCACGCTGGTGGACCTGCCCTTTGTGTTGCTGTTCCTGGCCGTGCTGGGATGGATTTCTCCGTACATGGTGATTCCGCCCGCGGTGGCCATTGTGATTGTGCTCATCGTGTCCTTCGTGGCCCAGCACCGCATGGAAAAGCTCATTCAGGAGACCTTTCAGGCCACTGCCCAGCGCAATGCCACCCTGGTGGAATCCCTGGCGGGCATGGAAAGCATCAAGACGCTGAACGCACAGAGCACCATGCAGCGCAAATGGGAAAGCACGACGGAATTCCTCGCCCGTCTGGGTGCGCGCATCAAGGTCATTTCGGCCACCACCGTATCCTTTGTGCAGGCGGCCCAGCAGCTGGTGACCATCAGCGTCATCATCATCGGTACCTTCATGGTGCAAAATGCCGAGTTGTCACTGGGTGGCATTATTGCCTCGTCCATGATTGCCGGGCGCTGCCTGGCACCGTTGGGACAGGTGGCCGGGCTGATGATGCAATACCAGCATGCCCGGGCGGCACTGGGGTCCATTGACGGCTACATGAAAATGCCGGTAGAGCGCCCTTCGCACAAGAGCTTTGTGCCGCGCCCCTTCCTGCAGGGGGATATCGAATTTCGCGATGTCACCTTCAGCTATCCGGAGGCCAGCCAGGCGTCACTCAGTGGCATCAACCTGAGCATCCGGGCGGGTGAAAAGGTCGGCATCATCGGACGCATCGGTTCAGGCAAGACCACGCTCGAAAAGCTGATTCTTGGCCTGTATGCGCCCACCCAGGGCGCGGTGCTGATTGACGGTGTGGACATCAACCAGGTGGACCCGGCAGACTTGCGCCGTACGGTGGGTTATGTGCCGCAGGACCCCATTCTGTTTTATGGCACGTTGCGCAGCAACCTCATGATGGCGGCACCCTTTGCCACCGACGCACAAATGCTGCATGCAGCCAAGGTGGCCGGCGTGGACACCTTTGCGGCTGCGCACCCCGAAGGCTACGACATGATCATCGGCGAACGCGGTGATTCGCTCTCTGGCGGGCAGCGCCAGTCCATTGCCGTGGCCCGTGCCCTGATCAACAACCCCACCATCCTGCTGCTGGACGAGCCCAGCAGCAACATGGACAACCAGAGCGAAGCCCAGCTCAAGCGCCGCCTGCGCGAGCTCAACGAAAACATGAC
>DATGUI010000258.1:0-16798 GCA_035301405.1 Burkholderiaceae bacterium | reverse complement strand
CTGCTTCCTGGGAGGGGCCAAAGATCTTCAGACCGTGCTCGCGGAACCGGTTCACTACCCCTTGCGCCAGGGGTGCTTCGGGCCCGACGATGGTCAGGTCAATGGCGTTGTTCTGGGCAAACTCGACCAGTTCTTTCGGGTCGGAAAGCGGCAGATTGGTCATTTTTGACGCCTGGGCCGTGCCGCCGTTGCCGGGCGCCACGAAGACTTCCGCGGCCCGTGGCGATTGTGCGAGCTTCCAGGCCAGGGCGTGTTCCCGGCCGCCCCCACCAATGACAAGGATTTTCATGTTGGTCCCGGTTGGATGGTTGGAGAGCGGCTTCATGCCTCTTGAGCCGTTTCGTCAAACACGGTGTTGGTGTAGACCTCTTGTACGTCATCGAGGTTCTCAAGGACGTCAAGCATCTTTTGCATGGTTTCCGCGTCTTTGCCAGTCAGTTCGGTTTCATTCAGGGGCTTCATGATGACGTTCTGGATTTCGGGAACCAGGCCTGCCGCCTCGAATGCCGTCTTGACCGCCTCGTAATCGCCCGGTTCGCAGACGACTTCGATGACACCGTCGTCGTCGGTCTCGACATCTTCTGCGCCGGCCTCAAGCGCCACTTCAATGACGTCGTCTTCTGATGTGCCCGGGGCAAAGATGAACTGCCCGCAATGCTTGAACAGAAACGTGACGCAGCCATCCTGACCGAGGTTGCCACCGTGCTTGGTGAGCGCATGACGGACTTCGGAGACCGTGCGTTGGCGGTTGTCTGTCATGCAGTCAACAATGACGGCTGCCCCGCCCACCCCATAGCCTTCGTAGCGGATTTCTTCGTAGTTGCTGCCGTCGGTGCCGCCGGAACCCCGCTGGATGGCCCGCTGGATGTTGTCCTTGGGCATGTTGGCTGCCGTGGCCTTTTCCAGCGCGAGCCGCAGCCGGGGGTTGGCGTCCGGGTCGGGACCGCCATCACGCGCAGCAACGGTAATTTCCCGAATGACTTTTGTCCAGAGTTTGCCTCGTTTGGCGTCCTGACGACCCTTGCGGTGTTGGATGTTCGCCCATTTACTATGACCAGCCATATAACATTCGTCAATTTCAGTGTAAAAACATCATTTTAACCGTTGTTTTGGTTTTGGCATGGACTACACTTGCCAAAGCGTTTTCTTCCTTGTTGATCAGATTATTTGTGCACCATGTCAGAGCCCGTCATCATTGCCCGTCACGATACCGCCGAGAGCATGCTCCTGCCCCAGATGGCCAACCGCCACGGCTGTATCACGGGGGCAACCGGCACCGGAAAAACCGTCAGCATGCAGGTGCTGGCCGAAGCCTTTTCACGCATGGGAACGGCCGTTTTCATGGCTGACGTCAAGGGCGACTTCACGGGCATTGCACAGCCCGGCGAGCTTACTGACGGGCTGGCCAGACGGCTCCAGAAGCTGGACCTCCCCGAACCCTCATGGGGCGGGTGTCCCGTCACCTTGTGGGATGTCTTTGGTGAGCAGGGCCATCCCGTTCGGGCCACACCGCTTGACATGGGTCCCCTGTTGCTGGCCCGCATGCTTGAGCTCAACGATACCCAGGAGGGCATTCTCAATCTCGTGTTCCGGCTGGCGGATGACGAAGGCATGCTGATTCTCGACCTGAAGGATTTGCGAGCCATGCTGGAGCACGTGGCCGATCGCGCATCCGAGGTCCGCAAACGCTACGGTAATGTGTCGGCCGCTTCCATTGGTGCCATCCAGCGTCGCCTGCTGCAGCTTGAAACCCAGGGCGCCGATCGTTTCTTTGGCGAACCCATGCTCGATATCCAGGATTTGATGCGTGTGGATGACAGCGGTCATGGCATGGTGAATATCCTTGCGGCCGATCGTCTCATGCAGGCGCCTCGCCTGTATGCGGTTTTTCTTCTGTGGCTGTTGACCAGCTTGTACGAGCGCCTGCCCGAAGTCGGCGACCTGCCGCAGCCCAAGCTGGTGTTCTTCTTTGATGAGGCGCATGTGCTGTTCCGTCAAGCGTCCCCAGCGCTGCTCGAGAAGATAGAGCAAGTCGTCCGGCTGGTTCGGTCCAAGGGCGTGGGTGTGTATTTTGTGACCCAGAATCCTCTGGATATCCCTGACCGTGTGCTGGGTCAGTTGGGCAACCGGATTCAGCATGCGTTGCGGGCCTTTACGCCCAGGGACCAGAAGGCCGTGCGCAGTGCGGCGCAGACCATGCGGGCCAACCCCGACCTGGATCTGGAAGCAGCCATATCAGAATTGCGCGTGGGCGAGGCGCTGGTTTCCATGCTGGATGACCAGGGTCGGCCATCAGTCACGCAGCGGGTGTGGATGCTTGCACCGGGCAGCCATATCGGTCCGGCCAGCAGCGATGTCTTGCGCAATTTACGTCTGAGCTCGTCACTGGCTGAAAAATACGAGCAGTCCATTGATCGGGAGTCCGCCTACGAGCTTCTGCAGCAGCGTACCGAAGCGGACGCCAGCGCGGCCCAGGAAGAACAGGCCAAGGCGTCAGGTGGATCCGGCAAGGGGGTTGTTGGTGTGGTCAGCGAGTTCTTTTTTGGTTCCACCGGCCCACGTGGCGGCCGCCGCGACGGCCTGGTTCAATCCATGGTCAAGACCGAGGTTCGGCGAACCACACGGCGAGTGTTGCGGGGCATCATGGGCAGCCTCATGGGGCGGCGTTGACACCGTCCTCCTTGGGGGAGCGCCGGTTCAGCCCCGACCACACGATGGCGGCAATCATGATGGTCCCGCCGAGTATGGCTCGCGCAGATGGGTACTGGGCAAACAGGATGGCAGCAAACACAATCGCATAGACCGGTTCCAGGGCGATGACGATACCCGCACTGCTGGCCTTGAGCACCGTCATGCTGGCGACCAGCAGATAATGGGACAGCGCCGTACAAAAAACGCCCAGCAGAGCCATCCACAGCCAATCAATGGCACTCATTGACCACAGGCCACTGATGGCAAAAGGAAGCGTAAACAACAGGACGAACAAGTTTTCCCAGCTGGCGACCTGGCTTGCCGCTACCCGCCGCGCCACCTGCCTGTTGATGAGTGTGAACCAGGCAAAGGTCAGGCCTGACAGCAGTCCCCACAACAGGCCGGTGGTAGCCTGGTTTGCCAGGTCAAACGATGGTGTGACCAAGATAAGGCCCACACTGACCAGGCCCAGCACCAGCCACTCCCTGGTGCTGACTGGCTCTCGGAGAATGAAGTATTCACCCAGGGTGATGAAGGCCGGAAAGCTGGCAAAACCCAGTGTCGCCAGCGCAACCCCGCCAACCTTGACGGCAATGAAAAAGGTGATCCAGTGAATGGCCAGCATGGCCGCAGCCAGGGCCAGCGTGATCAGCCCTCTTGTTGCTGGCCGGCGACGCGGGGTGCTGTGCTGTCCTCGCAGGCGGCCGAGAATCAGAAAGGTCAAGACGGCAAAGCCGGCGCGGCCGGCAGTGATTGTCGTGGCATCAGCCTGAATCAATTCGCCAAGGATACCGGTAAGGCCGAACAGGACCGCGGCCAGATGAATGGCGAATCGGGCGTGCAAGCGGGTCATGGAGCGGTGTTCCGGGCTGTAACTTGGTTGTTGAAGGACACTGGGCGTATGATGGCACAACACAATAACCTACGGGAGTGGTCATGAGTCAACAAACCAATGCCATCAGAATCGAAGAACATGGTGGCCCGGAAGTCCTGAAACTTTTGTCGGTGCCGCTTGCGGCGCCCCAGGAAGGCGAAATCACCATTGAACAAAAAGCCATTGGGCTCAACTTCATTGATATCTACTTTCGCACAGGCTTGTATTCTAGCCCGTTGCCACACGGGCTGGGATTTGAGGCGGCAGGGGTGGTGAAGGCCGTCGGCCCGGGGGTTACCGAATTCAAGGTGGGTGATCGTGTTGTTTACGGTCAGGGACCGTTGGGCGCGTATGCAAAAGAGCGGACGGTCTCCGTGGATCAGACCGTTCATCTCCCCGAAGCGATCAGTTTCGAGCAGGCGGCTGCACTCTTGTTGAAAGGCCTGACCGTACAGTATCTGTTCCGCCAGACTTACCGGCTTTCCGAAGGGGAAACCATACTGTTTCATGCGGCTGCGGGCGGCGTGGGGCTCATCGCCTGCCAATGGGCTCGCGCCCTGGGAGTCAAGCTGATCGGCACCACGTCCAGCCCCGAAAAGGCTGAACTGGCCAAGGCCCACGGTGCCTGGGAGGTCATTGACTACACGCGTGAAAACGTTGCCGAGCGGGTGCTGGAATTGACCGGCGGCAAGAAGCTTCCCGTTGTGTATGACAGTGTTGGAAAGGATACCTGGGAGACCTCGCTGGACTGCCTGCAACCGCGTGGCCTGATGGTCAGTTTTGGCAATGCCTCCGGCGCCGTCACGGGCGTCGATCTGGGCGTGCTGGCGGCCAAGGGGTCCCTGTATGTCACGCGGCCCACGGTGGGCAGCTATGTCGCTACCCGCGAGGCCATGCAGGCAGCGACCAGCGAGTTGTTCGACATGGTCATCAACAAGCACATTGACATCCATATCGGTCAGCGTTTCCGGCTGGAAGAAGCGGCGGACGCGCATCGCGCACTGGCGGCCCGGGAAACCACGGGCGCGACTGTACTGATCCCTTGAGTCACCTGACCAGTCACACGGTGGCCCGGTGGGTTGCTCCGCCCAGGCCGGCCGCCGCACAAGCCTGCTGGCACGCGGGCATTCAACTGTCCGGCATGTACTGGCGGATGCGGTCTACCTCGTTTCTGGACCCCAGGACCACACCTGTCCGTTGATGCAAGGCTTGCGGCGTCAGCTCAAGGATGCGCTGACTTGCATCGGTGGCGGCTCCGCCTGCCTGTTCCACAATAAGAGCCATGGGGCTGGCCTCGTAGAGCAGGCGCAGCTTGCCATCCAGGCTGCCGGCGCGCTGGTCGCGTGGATACAGGAACACGCCGCCACGGTTCAGGATGCGATGCACATCGGCCACCATGGAGGCGATCCAGCGCATGTTGTAGTCTTTGGCCAGCGGACCTTCCGTGCCGGCCAGACAATCGTCAATATAGCGTTTGATGGGCGTGTGCCAGTGCCGCCGGTTGGACATGTTGATGGCAAACTCGGTCGTATCGGCCGGAATGCGCATGCCACGCGTGGTCAGCATCCAGCTGCCGGTATCCCGGTCCAGGGTGAAGGCATCCACGCCGTCGCCCGTGGTCAGGACCAGTTGGCTTTGCGGTCCGTATACTGCGTAGCCTGCGGCCACCTGCTGGCTGCCAGGCTGCAGGAAATCCGCCTCCTGGGCGGTTGCCGGATCCCGCCCATCGGCCAGTTTCAACACGGAAAAAATGGTTCCGATGGAGACATTCACGTCAATGTTTGATGAGCCATCCAGCGGATCAAACACCAGGAGGTAGGATCCCCGGCGAAAAGCCGGGCCAACGGGGGCGATGTCGGGCATTTCTTCAGAAGCCATGGCAGCCAGACAGCCCGTCCAGCTGCATGTGTCCAGCAGGATGTCGTTGGCGATGACATCAAGCTTTTGCTGAGCTTCGCCCTGGATGTTGTCCGTACCCTGTTCGCCCAGGATGTCGGCCAGCGCCCCCCGTGACACCAGGCTTGATATGCGGGTGCACGCGTGGGCCACCGTTTCCAGCAGCAGACGCAGGTCTGGGTCGGCAGTACCGGGATGGGAAGATTCAAGCAAATGGCGGGTCAGCGTAGTCGGGCTCATGAAATTTCTCCAGTTTTCTTTTCGTCCAGGGCGCGCATGATTATCTCCCTGGCATTGGTAGATAGTTGGTTGCAGCGGGACAAGGTTTCCAGGGTGGCAAGCATCTGGCTTCGGAACGGCTCGATCGTATCATTCCAGTTTTCCAGACCGCGTGCCAGCCGGGCGCCCAGTTCGGGGTTAAGGGCATCCAGCGCCAGGATTTGTTCTTCCCAGAACGCATACCCTTGCGGGGTATGGCTGGCCAGCGGATTTTGCAGGCAGAACTGATAGATGACGGCGCGGGCGCGATTGGGATTGCGCAATGAGAATGCCGGATGGGCCATGAGGGTCCGGGCACGGTCAACGTCTGTCCAGGCTGCCCGTGCCTGCAAGCCAAACCATTCATCCACGACGGACTCGTCGGCCGCATCGTGGTAGAAGCGCTCGAGCAAGTCCAGGCTGTCCTGCTCACGACCATGCTGCGTGGCGGCCGTCAGTGCAGACAGCCGGTCGGTGAGATTGTTGGCTTCGTCATATTGCTGCCATACCTTGTCCATGGCCTGTGGATGCCCGCCTGCGACCAGAGCGGCCAGGGCCACGGCACGCAGTGCTCGCTGGCCGGCATCAGCAGGGTGCGGCCGGTAGGGCTTCTGTGTCAGGGTACCGTAACGCTGCCAGGTTTCCAGCCAGAGGTCACCAAGCTGCCCGCCCAGTTCGCATTGAAGCATGTGTCTGGCTTGGTGGCCGCTGTGCGGATCCAGTGGGCGCCGCTGATGCATCAGTTGCGAGCCAGATATCAGCGTGAGCGCCCGGGCCTGATAATCGGGCGCCAGATGTGTGTCGGTCAGGATGCCGGTCCACGTGCGCGCAAGGGACTGGGTCAGGTTGGCGGCTTCACTGGAGTCGGGCTGATCGATGCGGGCCCACAGCGTCTGTGCGCCCAGTTGCTGGATGGCTTCCCAGCGGGCAAAAGGATCCGGGTCGTGCATGGCCAGCATTTCCAGCTCGCCGGCGTGGCGTTCCATGTGGATGGTGACAGGCGCGGAAAAGCCGCGTAACACGGATAGCACAGGCGCTTCAGGCAAGCCTGTCATCTGCCAGTGCTGTGTCGTCTCTTGCAGTTCCAGCAAGGCTGTTTTGTCGGGTCCGCTGGCATCGTCTAAAGACAGGGGCTGGCCCTTGCTGTCCAGCATCCCCAAGGCAATGGGAATGTGCAAGGGAGGCTTGCTCACCGGGGGCTGTTGTTGCACTTCCAGGCCTGCTGGCGGATTGTCTTGCCGGATGGCGAGCGCCAGTGTGCCCGTGCTGGCTTCAAACGTTGACTCAATGGTTACGTTGGGCGTGCCTGCCTGGCTGTACCAGCGCCGAAAACCATCCAGGTTACGGCCCGGGTGCTGGTCTGCATACACTATTTCCATGGCGTCCAGAAAATCATCGCAGGTAACCGCCTGGCCGTCGTGACGGCGAATGTATTCCTGCATGCCTTGCTGGAAGCCCGCTTCACCCAGCAGGGTATGCAGCATGCGCACCAGCTCGGCGCCTTTCTCGTAGATGGTGGCCGTGTAGAAGTTGCTGATTTCGACATAGCTCTCGGGCCGGACGGGGTGCGCCATGGGGCCAGCGTCCTCGGGGTATTGCTGGTTGCGCAGGATGTTGACGTCGTCAATGCGCTTGACCGCCCGGGCACTGGCCGCTGCAGTGCCATCCAGGCCCTGTGCCAGCATGTCGGCAGAGAATTCCTGCTCCCGAAAGACGGTCAGGCCTTCTTTCAGGGAAAGTTGAAACCAGTCTCGGCAGGTAATGCGATTGCCTGTCCAGTTATGAAAATATTCATGGCCGATCACGGCTTCAATCACGCGATACATCCGGTCCGTGGCGGTGTCCGGGCTGGCCAGCACGTAGCTTGCATTGAAGATGTTCAGACCCTTGTTTTCCATGGCACCCATGTTGAAGTCACGGGCGGCAACAATCATGAAGCGGTCCAGGTCCAGCTCGAGATCAAAGCGATCTTCATCCCAGCGCATGGCGTTTTCCAGGCAAGCCATGGCCCAGCCTGTTTGATCGTGGGCATCCGGATCACTGTATATCTGCAGGGTGACGGGCCGGGCGCTACGGGTGCGGACGGTTTTTTCCCGGACCACAAAGTCACCCGCCACCATGGCAAACAGATACGAGGGTTTGGGATGCGGGTCGTGCCAGACGGCTTCATGGCGATCTTCGTCCAGCTTGCGCCGGGATACCAGGTTGCCGTTGGAGAGCAGAACGGGGTAGTGGGCCTGGCTGGCTCGCATGGTGACGGTGTAGACAGCCATGACGTCGGGCCGGTCAGGAAACCAGGTAATCCGCCTGAAGCCCTCGGCCTCGCACTGGGTGAACAGATGACTGCCGGATTGATACAGCCCCATTAACGTGGTGTTGTCTGCTGGCGTGCAAAGCGTGTCGATGCTCAGCATGAATTCAGATCCGGTTGGCATCAGGCTGAGCGTATCGTCCGTCAGCGTGTATTCTTCGGTACCCAGTTGCCGATTATTCAGCGCAATGGAGTGCAGTTCAATATCGGTGCCGTTGAGAACCAAAGGCACCGGGCCGGAACCGATACGCTCAAACCGCAGGGTGGAACGAACCCGCGTTTGCCTGGCATCCAGGTCAACGACCAACTCGACATTTTGCAAGGCATAGGGATAGGGTTGGTACTGCTGGCGGGAAATGGGCTGTGACGATTTTTTACGCATGATCGCATCCGGAGCAATGGCTGGAACAGGGCGAGTAGACTATTGTAGTGTCATGCAGGAATACAAAAGGTGATTCTGATGCCAGGGATGTTTCGGGGTTTATCGATGCAGGTATTTCGATGGGTGATGATGGTCGCTGTCTTCAGTCTTGCGGGCTGCGCATCCGGGCTGGTGGCCCGGGTCACCAGCTATCAGCAATGGCCGCCCAATACGGACGGTGCAACCTATGCCATCAAGTCAGCGCGTCCGTCTGCCAATTCACTGCAGTTCTCATCCGTGTCGGAGCAGGTCAGCCAGGCCATGGACGCCACCACTGGGCTGGTACAGGCCGTTCAGCCTGATCAGGCCCGTTTCGATGTCATGGTTGATTATGGTCAGCGGCCGCATCGGGTATACGAAGAGCGCGACGTGGATCCGTTTTGGGGTGGATGGGGCGTCAGCCCTTATTTTGGCGGCTTTTATGGTTCGCACTGGGGCTGGCATTCAGGTATTGTCATGTCGCCCATGCGCGTCAGTGTGCCGGTGGAATACATCAGGCATACCTTGTCGGTGACCATACGTGATCGTACCGCCGACCATGCAGAGGTCTATCAGGGAACGGCCGTCATCACGACTGATGGCGATGATTTCGTTGTTGTCTTGCCTTATCTGGCCCAAGCCGTATTTGACGACTTCCCCGGCAATAACGGACAAGTACGAGAAGTACGATTTGAGCCAGATTCTGATTAATTCATGGGTGCCATGGAGATAGGGGCCAGGCAGCGTCAGATGAGAAACTCTTCACGGTTGCGACCCTGGCGTTCGAGTTCGACCAGCCAGCCTGGCGTACGCCCGCGTCCTGACCACCCCTTGCCGCTGACCGGGTCACGGTATTTGGGGGGCAGGGGGGTACGGCTGCGGCCAGAGCTGCGCCGCCCGCCAAAGGCTGCACTGACTTCTTCCGGAGTAATATCGTATTCGCGCATGGCCGCAATAATGGATTCCAGAGCAGGGCCCCGATGCCGCTTTTGAAGCTCATCAGCTTCCCGCTTGAGCTTTTGAATTTCACTTTCAAGTTTTTGTTTTTCAGAACGATAATCTTCAGGGATCATGGATATTCCTTGTGCAAGAAGAAGGTTGATCAATAGATAGGAAAATTATAATTGAATGGCCATGATTTAAAAGCATGGCCTTGCGCGATGCATATTATGTAATAGAAAAGATACCGTGACAAGGTATATCCTTGCAAGGAATATTAACCATTGTTTTATCAAGGTGAGCATACTGACATTACCATGCTTTTTATATTTGCTCGTCAGTCAATTTCCCATCGTCGTGGAGTAATTCTTTTATATGGAAAATCATGTTGTTGATGCACCGGCTGATTCCGATCTGGCTGTTGCTGCCATTCAGATGGTATCGTCTACGAGCGTTGACGAGAACATGAAAGACGCTGCCGTCCTGATCAAGCAGGCTGCCAAGCAAGGGGCGCGACTGATTCTGCTTCCTGAATACTTTTGTCTGATGGGCAAGCAGGATACGGACAAGCTCGCTATTCGGGAGACGGATGGCGACGGCCCCCTGCAACGGTTTCTTTCGCGACAGGCTGCCCGGCATGGTATATGGTTGATCGGTGGTACCATCCCGCTTGACTCCGGCATTTCTGACCGCATCTATAACACATGCCTGGTGTACGGGCCCGATGGCAAGCGGCTGGCTCGCTATGACAAGATGCATCTGTTCGGGTTTGACAACGGCAAGGACGTCTTCAGTGAGGCCGATACCATCGTACCCGGCCGCCCTGTCGCAACGGGTTTTGCTTCGCCTGCCGGCCCGGTGATGCTGTCTATTTGTTACGATTTGCGTTTTCCTGAACTGTATCGCACTCAGGTACCTGCAAACCTGATTGTGGTTCCCTCGGCGTTTACCTTCACCACCGGGCGCGCGCACTGGGAGATCCTGCTCAAGGCAAGGGCGGTTGAAAACCAGTGTTACGTACTGGCGGCTGCCCAGGGTGGCAAGCACGAGTCTGGTCGGCGTACCTGGGGACATTCTGTTTTAATAGACCCATGGGGGACCGTTGTGCACGAACTTGCCGAAGGCCCGGGTGTCGTACAAGGAGTTGTCTCGATCGAGCGGCTGAATCGCATTCGGACCTCGCTGCCGGCTCTGACGCATCGCGTTCTTTTTCACGCCTGACGTTATAAATTTTTTGTTGTTGCGTATGAAATTAGCAGAATCCGATATTGCTGCCCTGTCTACCGCCCAAGCCCTGCTGCTTGATCCCTGGGATCTCACCGAGCATCACCTGGCTGAGGCCATGGGCGAAATCTTCACTCACAGCGTGGATTACGCCGATTTGTATTTTCAGTACTCGCGGTCCGAGAGCTGGGGGCTTGAAGAGGGTATCGTCAAGTCTGGCAACTTTTCCATTCAGCAGGGCGTTGGGGTAAGAGCGCTAAGTGGAGAGAAAACCGCATTTGCGTATTCTGACGCCTTGTCAGCCGATGCCTTGTTGTCATCAGCCCGCACCGTACGAGCCATCGGCAGGCGGGGTGCAGGACAACAACACATCAAACGCGTGAGTTCGGCAGGGCAGGGGGGGCTGTATCCGGCCCTGGACCCGATTGCCACTCTACCTGCCGCCGACAAGGTCGCCCTGCTTGAAAAGGTCGAGCAGATGGCTCGCGCTGCCGACCCTGCCATTGTTCAAGTCATGGCGGGGCTGGCCTGCGAGTACGATGTTGTCCTGATTGCCGGCAGCGACGGCCGGCTGGCTGCCGATATTCGGCCCCTTGTTCGCCTGTCCCTGACGGTTATTGCAGAAAGGGCCGGACGCCGGGAAGTCGGCCGAGCGGGTGGTGGTGCGCGAGACGGCCTGGCATTTTTCGCTCCGGATGTTCTGGAAGGCTATGTCAGACAGGCAACCCACGAGGCACTGGTCAATCTCGAGGCACGGCCTGCACCTGCCGGCGAAATGACTGTTGTGCTCGGTGCAGGGTGGCCCGGTATCTTGTTGCATGAAGCGGTGGGCCACGGCCTGGAAGGGGATTTCAATCGCCGTGGTTCCAGTGTGTTTTCTGGCCGCGTGGGCCAGCGCGTTGCCGCCAAGGGCGTGACGGTTGTTGACGACGGTACCCTGCCCGGGCGCCGCGGGTCCCTCAATATTGACGACGAAGGCAATCCGACCTCACGCAACGTGCTGATTGAAGACGGTATCTTGCAGGGCTATATGCAGGATCACCTCAATGCCGGCCTGATGGGCACCAGCGTAACGGGTAACGGACGGCGTGAGTCCTTTGCCCATTGCCCGATGCCACGCATGACCAACACATACATGTTGGCAGGCGCAACGCCTCCTGAAGAGATCATCGCCTCGGTAGACAAAGGTCTGTACGCGGTCAACTTTGGAGGCGGCCAGGTAGATATCACCAGCGGAAAATTCGTGTTCTCGGCTTCAGAAGCCTACATGATAGAAAACGGCCGCATCGCGTATCCAGTCAAGGGTGCCACTCTTATTGGCAACGGTCCCGACGCCATGGCGCGTATCAATCTCATTGGCAATGATCTCCGGCTGGACTCGGGGGTTGGAACCTGCGGAAAAGACGGCCAGAGCGTGCCGGTCGGTGTGGGCATGCCCACCCTGCGCATGGACGGCCTGACAGTCGGCGGTACAGCCTGATTCTTCCCCTTGCTGTTCCTTGACTAAATCATATTACAAGCATATGATTTATAAAGAAATATCAGGTATTTTAGGGTTTATTGATGTCCGAACGCACTACTGATGCCAACCATTCGTACGATTTGCGTATTTTGCGTGCCTTGCGACGCATCACGCGTTCCATCGCACTGCATTCCCGCCAGTTGGCTGCCTACAGCAAGATCACGGCTCCGCAGCTGGTCTGCTTGCGCGCCGTCATTGACAACGGGCCCCTCACGACGACCGCCATCAGCCGGGAAATCCATGTCAGTCCCAGCACAGTGGTGGGTATTCTGGATCGTCTCGAAGACAAGGGCTGGATTCGCCGCGAGCGTGGCCGCCAGGACCGGCGCATCGTATTTATCACGGCCACCGAAGAGGGAGTCGCTTTGGCGCGTGCAACGCCTTCGCCACTGCAGCAAAAGCTGGCTGAGTCACTGAATGCGCTTCCCGAAATCGAACAGGCCGCCATTACCTTGTCGCTTGAGCGCATCGTGGATCTCATGGAGTCGGATGTCGAGGTCGTCACCGAGGCGCCCGAAGAACCCGCCCCACCCATTCTGGATGTGCCGGTCACGGGTGAGGCCCAGCCCGAGTCCGGGCTGGCTGTCTGACAAGGCTTGTCCGGTTTCTAGTTATTCGGCTTCGATAAAGCTCTGCAGGAATTCCTGCGTACGAGCTTCCCTGGGCTCCATGAGCACTTGCTCGGGCGGGCCTTCTTCAACAATCCGCCCCTGATCAAAAAAGCACACCCTGTCTGAAATCTGCTTGGCAAACTGCATTTCGTGGGTAACCAGCAGCATGGTGAGGTCGTGCTCACCCGCCAATGTCTGAATCACGTTCAGGACTTCTCCAACCAGTTCTGGGTCCAGCGCCGAAGTGGGTTCATCAAACAGCATGATGCTTGGATGCATGGCCAGTGCCCGCGCAATGGCCACGCGTTGTTGCTGACCGCCCGAAAGCTGACGGGGGAACTTGTCGGCGTGGTCCTGCATGCCCACCAGGGTCAGGTATTTTTCGGCACGACGACTGGCCTTGGCTTTTGACAGGCCCAATACGTGAACGGGTGCTTCAGTGATGTTGCGGCGTACCGTCATGTGAGGAAACAGGTTGAATTGCTGAAACACCATGCCCATTTCCTTGCGCATGGTGCGCATGTGCCGGTCGCTGGCCGGGACCAGTTGATCGCCACGGTATTCGTGCCACAGGGGTTGTCCTGCAACGTAAATGACCCCGTCATTGATGGTTTCCAGGGTCATGAGGATGCGCAAAACGGTAGATTTTCCTGATCCGGATGGGCCGATAATCGTGACCTTTTCACCTTTCTCCACGCTAAAGTCCAACTCGTCGAGGACGGTGACGTCACCAAAGCGCTTGACAACTTTATCGAATTTTATGATGGGTTCAGTCATCGAAGAGGCAATCCTTGCTTGGGAAGACGCATATCAAGATAGCGTACAAGGGCAGAAGCCACCAGTGTCATGATCAGATAGATGGCCCCCACCAGGGACAGGGGAATCAGGTAGTTGAAGGTGCGATCACCGATAATGCGAGCCACATTCAGAATTTCGAGTATTGCCACGACGGAAAGAATGGGAACGTCTTTCATGATGGAGACAAGATAGTTCCCCATGGCGGGAATGATGCGCGGAATGGCCTGCGGCACGACAATGGTGGTGAAGGTTCGCAGTGGCGACATGCTGAGGGCGCGAGCGGCTTCGTGCTGGCCTGGATCCACCGATTCGATTCCGGCGCGGTAGACCTCGGAAGTGTAGGCGCTGTATTGCACTCCCAGCGCCAGTGCGCCGGTGAGAAAAGCGGGGAGCAAAATACCGTATTCGGGCAATACATAATAAAGAAAGAATAGCTGGGCGAGCAGGGGGGTGTCGCGGATGAACTCGCTTGCCAGCCTTGCGGGCCAGGAAACGATCCGCAGGCGGGCCGCCTTGAGTGCAGCCAGTACGAGCCCCAGTACGGCTGCGACAAAAAAGCCCAGTACCGTGGCCTGGATGGTGACCACCAGGCCGTGCATCAGGATGGGCATGATGGAAACGGCAAATGCCCACGCTGAACTGGTATCCCAAACATGGCCGAACAGCATGTCAGGTTCCTCCTCGCCAGCGGCCTACGGACCTTTCCAGCAGTCGCATCAGGCCTGTGAGGACCAGTGCCATGCCGAAGTACATCAACAACAGCAACGTAAAGACGGTTGTGCTGTCCTGAGTGAAGTTGCGGACTTGCTCCGCCCGGAATGCCAGATCGCCCAAGCCGATCAGGGACACCAGCGCCGTATCCTTGAGGTTTTGAATGGCCAGGTTGCCGAATGTTGGCATCATCTCGGGAATGGCCTGCGGCAGCGCAATGCGCCAGAGGGTCTGGCGGGGCGTGAAGTCCAGCGCCAGAGCTGCCTCGTGTTGGGTTGTCGAGACGGCCTGGATGGCGCCCCTAACCACTTCTGCACCATAAGCACCAATATTGAAGCCCAGTGCGAGTGTGCCGGCCAGCACGGCAGGCAGGCGCAAGTCTACGCCGATCACCTGGCCAAATACGGGCAAGGCAAAGTACAGCCAGAACAGTTGTACCAGCAGGGAAGTGCCACGGAAGACTTCAATGAAGGCAATGGAAAAGCCCTTGATAAACCAGTTGTCAGAGAGCTTTCCAATTCCGAAGACAAAGGAGCAGATGGCCCCCAGAATGGTGGAGTAGACCGTCAGCTGAACGGTTACCCACGCCCCCTGCAAGAGGGGGGCGCTGTAACTGAACCAGTCCATGTTGGGTTATCCGGCACAGAGCTCTTCGGTTGTCTTGTTGAAGGATTCAGAGGCGTCGGTATCACTGAAGCCATATTTGGCCATGATTTCTTGCCACTCGTCGGTTTGTTTGTATTCTTTCAGGATTTCGTTGACCGCATCGCGGAAGTCTTCAGAGCCTTTCGCAAAGGTGAAGCCCCCCCAGCTGCGGACGGTTTCCCCTTCGATGACTGGGTCGGTAAATTTGGCTGCCAGCTCGACTTTGTCGCTTTTTGCGGCCAGTTCACCGGCCGTCAGACTGGTGGCGGCGTACGCATCGGCACGGCCCGTGGCCACGGTAGAAATGGCATCGGAGTTGTTGGAGATGGTCACCATGCGGTTTTCGTCAACGCCGAGTGCTTGCATCATTTCAAGCTGATCGGCGCCAGCCATGATGGCGACCTTGTAATCAGAGTCAGTGAAATCTTCGTAGGCGTGGATGTCTTTGGGGTTGCCCTCGGCAACCAGCAGGCCCTCACCGTATGAGCTGTCGGGCTCGGAGTAGATCACCTGTTCGCAGCGTTGCGGAAGAATGGCCATTTCAGCTGCCACCATGTCAAAGCGGTCGGCTTGCAGGCCGGGGATCAGGGAGCCAAAGTTGGTGGTTACCCAGTCGATCTTTTCTATCCCGAGCTCCTTCATGATGTGCTTGGCCACGTCGGGGCCCATGCCTTTGGTTTCGCCATCCATGTCGGTATAGCCGTAGGGGATTTCGTTGGCAATCGCGATGCGCACCTGCCCTCGCTCCTTGAGCTCGTCTACTGTCACGGCATTGGCTGCACCGGCTGCCAGTGTGGCACCAAAGCCAATGGCGATGGCGGTATTCAGAATGGTGTGTTTTGAGATCATGAGTTCGCTCTCCTTGATTTGCTGATACAGGCAAAAATTAATTGTTAGTCCTGCAATCATTACTGGCAAAATCATACACCAGATAATGATTTCAACCCAAAGCACTTCAGGGTTAATCTCCCTAGTGTTTTTACTAGGTGGCAGGGTTTTCAGATGTGTTATCATGCATCCTTATGTACCGCTTCCTTTGCGCATTCTTTTTCTATTTTTTTGCGTTTCCAACACCGCTGGTGGTGGAAGGGATGAACCGTACACAGTAAATACAAGATTCCTCTCAAAAAGCCGCCAGCGTAGTCAGGCGGCTTTTTTGTTTCCGCCGGCCCGCTGACACGACCCAGGAGCACGACCATGGCCCACAATACCGATGACCTTCGCATACGTGAAATCAAAGAGCTCAGCCCGCCGGCTCACGTCATGCGTGAATTTCCCTGCAGCAACGCCATTTCCCAGACCGTCTACAACACCCGCCAGGCCGTGCACAACATGCTGGCCGGCTCTGATGACCGGCTGGTGGTGGTCATTGGTCCCTGCTCCATTCACAATCCCGAGGCCGCCCTGGATTACGCTCGACGGCTGCAGGCGCAGCGTGAGCGCTTCAGTGATGACCTGGAAATCATCATGCGTGTCTATTTTGAAAAACCGCGCACAACGGTCGGCTGGAAAGGCCTGATCAACGATCCCAACCTTGATGGCAGCTTCAATATCAACCAGGGCCTGCGAACCGCCCGAGAACTGCTGATTGACGTCAACGCCATGGGCTTGCCCGCAGGTTGCGAATACCTCGACATGATCACGCCCCAGTACATCGCCGACCTGGTGTCCTGGGGAGCCATTGGCGCACGCACGACCGAAAGTCAGGTCCACCGTGAGCTGGCTTCGGGGCTTTCCTGCCCGGTAGGGTTCAAGAACGGTACCGGCGGCAGCATTCGCATCGCCATTGATGCCATCAAGGCGGCTTCCCAGCCTCATCACTTCCTGTCGGTAACCAAGGGGGGGCACTCTGCCATTGTTTCCACTCGTGGAAACGAAGACTGCCACATCATCCTGCGGGGCGGGAAAGCGCCCAATT
>DATGUI010000257.1:0-7138 GCA_035301405.1 Burkholderiaceae bacterium | reverse complement strand
GCGAGTCCTGGCTGCTGGCACGTTGACTCAGGTGGCCAGGCATGTGTCCGGTCTGGCCAGCCTGCCACGGGCAACGCCGGCGGCATGGGTAAAGCAGGATAGCCAGATTCCCTGCATGGCTGATGTAGCGGGCCAGCATACGGCCCGGAGGGTGCTCGAAATTGCCGCCAGCGGGGGGCATAGTGTGCTGTTCAGCGGCCCGCCAGGAACGGGCAAGAGCATGCTGGCGCACCGCTTGCCGGGCTTGCTGCCGCCTCTTGATCACACGCAGCGATTGCAGGTGGCAGCCATTGCTGGTCTGTGTGGTGATGAATCCTCAGGTATCGGGTGCGAGGCGCCTTTCCGGGCACCCCATCATTCCATTTCGGTTGCCGCCCTGGTCGGAGGGGGTGCCCGGCCGCGACCGGGCGAGATCACACGTGCCCATCATGGGGTGCTGTTTCTTGACGAGTTGCCCCAGTTTTCGCGTGTTGCCATCGATGCCCTGCGCGAACCACTGGAAACCGGGCAGGTTGTCATCGCACGGTCGCGTCTGACAGCCGTGTTTGATGCGCGCTTTCAATTGATTGCCGCCATGAATCCGTGCCCCTGCGGCTGGCACGGTCATACGGTGCGCCATTGCCGCTGCACGCCCGATCAGATCGCCCGCTATCTTCAGCGGGTGTCCGGCCCCTTTATTGACCGGGTGGATATGCACTACCCGTTTCCGGCTGTCGACAGTGACTGGCTGAGTGCACCGCGGGGCGAACCCTCCAGTGCAATTCATCCGCGTGTCATGGCATGCCGGCAGCGGCAAATGGACAGGCAGGCATGCGTGAATGCGGCGCTGGGCGCCCCGGCGCTTGCAGAGCATGCCACGCCGGACAAGCCGGGCCAGTTGCTGCTGCGTCAGGCGGTAGAACGCTGGGGATGGTCGGCACGTGCCATCCATCGCCGTCTGCGGGTGGCCCGTACATTGGCGGACATGGCAGCCAGCAAGGGCGTTACTGCCGAACATGTGGCTGAAGCGCTCCAGTACGGACAGCGTTAGCCGGACACGAGGCAGGGTCAACGACATTTCTGGCAAAATTCAGCAAAACGTCATATAATCTATGGCTTTGCCGGGCCTGGGGCAATAACACAGGCATCAAAACCATTTCGAACCAAGTGGTGCCGGGGCTTTCAAAGCCAGAGCCTTCAGAGCGGTATTGCTCAAGCGGGCAGACGGGCTGCCTTTGCGCCATCCAATCAAGAGTCAGTAACATGCCAAAGATGAAAACCAAACGGGGTGCTGCCAAGCGCTTCAAGGTTCGCGGCAGCGGATCCATCAAGCGGGGTCAGGCTTTCAAGCGCCATATCCTCACCAAGAAAACCACCAAGAACAAGCGCCAGCTGCGCGGTACCGTCGGTGTGCATCCCGCCGATGCGCCAGCGGTCAAATCCATGCTTCCTTACGCCTGATGGGGGTCTGAATCATGCCAAGAGTCAAGGGCGGCATCACCAGCCGCAATCGTCATAAAAAGGTTCTCGCTCAGGCCAAGGGCTTTCGGGGGCGTCGCAAAAATACCTTCCGGGTAGCCAAACAGGCCGTCATGAAGGCGGGGCAGTATGCCTACCGCGACCGCCGCGCTCGCAAGCGCGAGTTCCGTGCGCTCTGGATCACACGCATCAACGCTGCGTGTCGCGAGCAGGGGCTCAGCTACAGTGCCTTCATCGCCGGCACGAAAAAAGCGTCCATCGAACTCGACAGAAAAATCCTGGCTGATATGGCCGTCAACGACAAGGCCGCCTTTGCAGCCATCGTTGAACAGGCAAAATCGGCCCTGGCAGCCTGAATTTCATCGGCTGTCCAGTTGTCATTGATTGCAAAACGGGGCTCCACGGGGCTCCGTTTCTGTTTGGAATGCCACCATCATGAATGCTCCCGTTGAACACCTGGTCGATCAGGCACAAGCCGACTTTGCGCAAGCCTCCGATCTGGCCACCCTGGAAAATGCCAAGGCCCGCTATCTGGGCCGTCAGGGTGCTGTCACAACGCTTCTGAAGGGGCTGGCGGGCGTTGACCCTGCCCAGCGTCGCGAGCAGGGCGCGCATATCAACCAGATAAAAAAGCAGATAGAAACCTTGTTGCAGCAGCGCCGCCAGGAACTCGCTGACGCAGCGCTTAATCAGCGCCTGGCCGCCGAGGCCATTGACGTCACCTTGCCGGGGCGTGGACAAGGTTTTGCAGGGGTTCATCCCGTTGTGCGGGCCTGGCAGCGGGTAGAGGCCATCTTTCGTTCCATCGGCTTTGATGTGGCAGATGGACCGGAAATCGAAGACGACTGGACCAACTTCACTGCACTCAACAACCCTGAAAACCATCCTGCCCGGTCCATGCAAGACACCTTTTACGTGGACATCAGCGATGCCCAGGGCCTGCCCTATGTGTTGCGCACCCACACCAGCCCCATGCAGGTTCGCTATGCCCGCATGCATCAGCCACCCATCAAGGTCATTGCGCCAGGCCGCACGTACCGCGTAGACAGCGATGCCACGCACTCTCCCATGTTTCACCAGGTCGAGGGCCTGTGGATCGCCGACGACATTTCCTTTGCCGATCTCAAGGGGGTATACACGCATTTTCTCCGGGCATTCTTTGAAACGGATGATCTGGCCGTTCGGTTCCGACCATCCTTTTTCCCATTTACCGAACCTTCTGCTGAAATCGACATGATGTTCACCAGCGGCCCCAACAAGGGAAAATGGCTTGAAATCTCCGGCTCCGGACAAGTGCATCCTGATGTCATCCGCAACTTTGGCCTGGACCCCGAAACTGTCATTGGTTTTGCTTTCGGCTCGGGTCTGGAGCGGCTGGCCATGCTGCGCTATGGTGTCAATGATTTGCGCCAGTTCTTTGAAGGCGATCTGCGCTTTCTCCGTCAGTTCAACGTTTGATAACGGTAGTCCGACATGCTTATCCCTGAATCCTGGCTGCGCAGCTTTGCTGATCCCGATCTGAATACCCAGGAACTTGCCCATACCCTGACCATGGCCGGCCTTGAGGTCGAGGACATCGATTCAGCTGCGCCCGCCTTTTCTGGTGTAGTGGTGGCCCGGATCAAATCGGTTGACCCTCACCCCGATGCGGATCGCCTCAAGGTTTGCCGTGTGGACGATGGCAGCGGCGCGACACTGCAAATCGTCTGTGGCGCCCCCAATGTCCGGGCAGGCATGCTGGCCCCACTGGCGCGCGTGGGGGCTGCGTTGCCTGGCGGGCTCAAGATAAAGAAAGCGCGCATGCGAGGGCAGGAGTCCTTTGGCATGTTGTGCTCGGGCCAGGAGCTCGGGCTGCCTCAGGATCACGATGGCCTGCTCGAACTGGCCCCGGATCTGGCAGCCGGGCAGTGCCTGCGCGAAGCGCTGGATCTGGACGAAGCCTGCCTCACGCTCAAACTCACGCCCAACCGGGCCGATTGCCTCTCCATCCACGGCGTGGCACGCGAACTATCCGCGCTCACGGGCGTATCCCTGTCCCTGCCCGACATGACACCCGTCATGCCTGCCATTATGGAGACGCTGCCGGTGCACATCAAGGCCCCCGATCTGTGCGGGCGTTTTGCGGGGCGGGTGATTCGCGGTGTCAATGCACGGGCTGCCACCCCCGACTGGATGGCACGCCGCCTGCTGCGCAGTGGTCAGCGACCGGTGTCGGTGCTGGTTGACATCTCCAACTACGTGATGCTCGAACTGGGGCGTCCCACGCACGTCTTTGATCTGGACAAGCTTGAAGGCGAACTGACCGTCCAGTGGGGAAGTGCAGGAGAACGTCTGACCCTGCTCAACGATCAGGAGGTGACGCTGACACCCGAGATCGGCGTCATCACCAGCGGCGATACGCCACAAAGCCTGGCCGGCATCATGGGAGGCGCGGCCAGCTCCGTCACGCTGGATACCCGCAATATCTATCTTGAAGGGGCATTCTGGTGGCCGGAGGCCATCATGGGCCGAACCCGCGACCTGAAAATCGAATCCGAAGCCAGCCACCGCTTTGAGCGGGGCGTGGATGCAGTCAGCATTGCTCCGCATCTGGAACGGGTCACCCAGCTTGTTCTTGACATCTGTGGTGGCCAGGCCGGGCCGCTGGATGACCAGACCCTGGCCCTGCCCGAGCGACCTCCTGTCGCCATGCGGCTGGCGCGCTGCAACAAGGTGCTGGGTATCGATATCTCCATCACCGAGGCTGCGGATGTCTTCACACGTCTGGGTCTGCCTTTCGATGTCTCCGAAGGCGTGTTTACCGTCACGCCACCATCCTATCGTTTTGATCTGATCATTGAAGAAGACCTGATCGAGGAGGTCGCCCGTATCTACGGTTTCGAACGCATCCCTGATCATCCGCCCGTGGCTGCCGCCAACATGCTGGTGCAGTCCGAAACGCGCGACGATGCTCATGCCGTTCGTGCCCGCATGGTAGCGCTGGATTACCAGGAAGTCATCAATTTTTCCTTTGTGCGCGAACAATGGGAAACCGACTACGCCAATAACTCCAGCCCCATCCGCCTGCTGAATCCGATTGCCAGTCAGCTTGCCGTCATGCGTTCCAGTCTGCTGGGCGGGTTGCTGGCCAATATTGAACATAACGCGCATCACAGGCAGACCCGCGTTCGGGTGTTTGAAGTGGGCCGTGTCTTCTTGCGCGATCCGCAAGCCCCTGCCAGTGACCTGGCCGTGGCCGGGGTCCGCCAGCCCACGCGCGTGGCCGGCGCCGCGTGGGGGCCGGCATGGCCCGAGCAATGGGGCGCGCCGAGCCGGCACGTTGACTTTTACGATGTCAAGAACGATATCCAGACGCTGTTCGGCAGTCGGGCTTCCCAGCTGCGCTACGAGGCTGCTGCGCATCCTGCGCTGCATCCGGGTCGCAGTGCCCGCGTGCTGCTTGGTGAACAGCCGGTTGGCTGGCTGGGAGAAATCCATCCGCAGTGGTTGCAGGAAACGGGCCTCCGGCAGGCCCCTGTGGTATTTGAGCTGGAACTGGAGGCCTTGCTGACTGTGCCCTTCCCGCAGCCCCGGCCGGCATCGCGTCAACCCGTCGTTGTCCGGGATCTGGCCGTATGGTTGCCAATCGATGTATCATTTCAGAGCTTGCTTGATACACTGGACGCAGCGCGGGGTCAGCGGGCCGAACTCGCCATCGTACGGCACGTGAATCTGTTCGACGTCTGGCGTGACGCCAGTCACAAGGGCAATGAAAAAAGCTTTGCCCTGCGTTTCTGGCTGCAGCACCCTGATGCCACACTCGAAGAGGCGGCCATTGATGCCTGCATGGGCAGCCTCATGAACGTTCTTGAAACCAGGCATCAGGCCAGACCCCGCACCTGAGGAGTTCCGAAGGCTATGAATCCCGACCGTACACTCACCAAGGCCGAACTCGCCGAGTTGCTGTTTCAGCACGTGGGCCTGAACAAACGTGAAGCCAAGGATATTGTGGATGCTTTTTTTGAAGAAATTCGTGAAACCCTGGCGCGTGGAGACGAAGTCAAGCTGTCCGGCTTTGGTAATTTCCAGGTGCGCGACAAGTCCCCGCGTCCGGGTCGCAATCCCAAGACCGGCGAAGTCATTCTCATTGACGCCCGCCGGGTGGTGACCTTCCATGCCAGCCAGAAGCTGCGCAGTGTTGTCGAGCAGGCCGGGCAGCCTGCAACCAATCAATAACTCCTGAACGCGCTCATGACAACCTCCACACCCTCTGATCATCTTCCTGCCATTCCAGCCAAGCGCTACTTCACGATTGGCGAGGTCGCCGATCTCTGCCTGGTCAAGCCGCATGTGCTGCGCTACTGGGAGCAGGAGTTCGCCCAGCTGAAACCCCTGAAGCGACGAGGCAACCGGCGCTACTATCAGCACCACGAGGTCCTGCTCATTCGGCGCATCCGCTATTTGCTGTATGAAGAAGGCTTCACCATTGCCGGTGCCCGCAACCGTCTGAGCAAGGGGCAAGATCAACCACACGATCAGGATGCGGCAGTGCGCCTGTCCGCGACTGAATTTCAGTCTTTGCGCGCTGACCTGACCGAGGTACGCGACATGCTGAACAAAGCGCTGGATGGCAATCCGTCCTGAATTGCCCGTATCCCTGGATAAAACAAAAAAAGCTGCCGGACAGGCAGCTTTTTCATTGGCAATATGAGTTTGACAGATATAGGACCAAAACGGTACTATATCGACTGACCAAGGCACATTACACAGACCAACCGAGGAATTATATCGCATGTTGCGTGTCAGCAAGCTAATGGATTACGGCACTTTGGTGCTCACCCACATGGCGGCAACGCCAACCCGGGTGTACAGCGCTGCCGAACTGGCTGCCACGCTGGGCCTGGGTGTTGCCACGGTGGCAAAAATCCTCAAGCAGCTGGGGCAGGGCGGGCTGGTCAACAGCCAGCGTGGTTCGCGCGGCGGCTACTGGCTGGCCCGGCCAGCAGAGCAAATCAATATTGTCCAGATCATCGACGCACTGGATGATCAGCCCTTCGGGCTTACTGAATGCACCGTGTCGCCGGGCACCTGTGCGGTCGAACCCGATTGCCATATCCGCTCAAACTGGGCGCGTATCAACCATATCATCCGCACGACCCTCGAGGGGGTCACGGTGGCCGACATGCTCACCAGCGTGCCGGCGCAGCCGGTCTCCATCCACTTTTCTGCCGTCCGGCACGGCACTTCCAAAGAACAACCAGTGTCCCCCGACATGGAGTTACCCTCATGAGTTCCGTTACAGACAACATCGCCAAACCGCATCCCGATGACGCCATCGACAATTTCCTGGTGCGCGAATATACGGCCGGCTTCGAAACCAACATCGAATCCATCACCATTCCCAAAGGCCTGTCCGAAGAGACCATTCGCTTTCTTTCAGAAATCAAGAAAGAGCCCGAATGGATGCTCGAATGGCGACTGGCTGCCTATCGCCACTGGCTGGAAATGCCTCATCCCGAGTGGGCCCATGTCGACTACCCACCGATTGATTTCCAGGACATCCGCTACTATTCGGCACCCAAGAGCAAGGCCGATGGTCCAAAAAGCCTGGATGAAGTCGATCCGGAGCTGCTGCGCACCTACGAAAAGCTGGGTGTGCCGCTGCACGAACGGGCGCGGCTGGCCGGTGTGGCCGTTGACG